>JBCCLI010000182.1:0-12309 GCA_039026975.1 Bacteroidota bacterium
GCTACCGTAAATCACCTATGGGCGTTACAGTCTAAAAACTTTATGAAACTGATCCTGATCTCTTGTCTGATAGCCATACCAGTAGCCTGGTTTTATCTGGATAGCTGGTTGGAAGGGTATGAGTACAGAGTATCCCTTGGATGGGATGTATTCGTGATGGCCTCTGTCCTCGCGCTGTTTGTAACCCTGATTACCGTCAGTATTCAGAGCATTCGTGCAGCAGTGGCTAATCCTGTTGAAAGTTTAAGAAGCGAGTAAAGAACCTTATAAAATCAGCAGTTAATTATTCTAATCATGCTTAAAAATTACTTTACCATAGCATATCGAAATCTGATTAAGCAAAAGTGGTTTAGCCTTATAAACGTATTGGGCTTGTCCATAGGAATGGCTGTGGCTATGCTCATAGGCATGTGGGTGTATGATGAACTGACCTATGATACCTACCACAAAAATTATGATAGACTGGCTCAGGCTATGGTACATCAGGGGTTTGATGATAAGATAAGTACAGGGGTAGCTATTCCCATTCCACTCAGACCAGCCTTAGCGGAAAAATATGGAGATGATTTTACGCATCTCTCCTATGCTTCCTGGAATTGGCCCCATCTCATTACCTATGGGGATAAACGGACCACAGAAACAGGTATGCATGTAGAGACGGACTTTCCAGAAATGTTTTCCCTGGATTTCATCACAGGAACTTATGCGGAAGCCTTGATTGAACCTAATTCCATTGCGCTTACAGAAACCGTAGCGAAAGCGCTATTTGGAGATGAAGATCCTTATGGAAAAATAGTGAAGTACGATAATCTGGCTGATCTAAAAGTTACAGCAGTCTATAAGGACTTACCGGATAACTCTAGCTTCAAAAACGTAGATATACTCGTACCTTGGGCATTCTATGTAAAAGAAAATCAATGGGTAAAGGCTGCTGGCGAGCAGTGGGATAATCATTCCTTCCAGCTATTTGCTCAAATAGCCCCTCAAGCTACCTTTGAATCCCTTAATGCAAAGATCAGAGATGTAGAGAAAGAATTCAATCCTGAAACTAATCCAGTAAACTTTCTCTTTCCTATGGCTAAGTGGCATTTGTATGGAGAATTTGAGCAAGGAGAAAATGCAGGAGGACGTATACAGTATGTATGGCTCATAAGCATCATAGGGATCTTTGTACTGGTCCTGGCTTGTATCAATTTTATGAACCTTAGTACTGCCAGATCTGAGAAGCGAGCCAAAGAAGTAGGCATACGGAAAGCTGTAGGCTCCCTCAAAAAGCAGCTAGTTAGCCAGTTTTTATGCGAGTCTTTGCTGGTAAGCTTTTTGGCCGTTATTATTTCTTTAGCCTTAGTCCAGCTAGCCTTACCAGGATTTAATGAGTTGGCAGATAAAAAAATGTTTCTTCCCCTAGGCTCAGGTGTGTTCTGGATGTTAGTAATTGGTTTTGCCCTTTTGACCGGGATCTTAGCTGGAAGTTACCCAGCTTTTTACCTGTCTTCCTTTAACCCGCTTAAAGCTCTAAAGGGAGGGTTTAAGGCCGGAAAATGGGCTACCATTCCCAGAGAAATATTGGTCGTCTTCCAGTTTGTGATTTCTATTACGCTGATTGTAGGTACCCTGGTGGTCTTTCAGCAAATAAACCACGCTAAAGAAAGGGAGGTAGGTTATGAAAGAGAAGGGATGATACAGTTCATGTCTAACAGTGAACTAAGAGGAAAATTTGAAGTGCTTAGGACAGAATTACTGAATACTGGCTATGTAAAAGAGGCTACTTATTCCCTGAGTCCGGTTACGGGGATATGGTCTAACACTTCCAGCGTAAACTGGGAAGGAAAAAACCCGGATGCATTAGTCAGCTTTGCCAGGGTCACCTGTTCACCTGAGTATGGAAAAACGGTAGGCTGGAACATGCTGGAAGGAAGAGATTTCTCACGAGAATTTTCTACTGACTCTACAGCCATCATTTTGAATGAAGCTGCCGCAGAAATCATTGGGCAGGAAGAACTAGTGGGGAAAACCATTAAATGGGGGAGTAAGGACTATACCGTCATTGGGATAGTAGAAAATCTACTTATGGGTTCTCCATGGCAGCCTGTAAAGCCCACTGCCTTTTTACTAAATAAGGACTGGGTGAACGTTCACACCCTCAAGTTAACCGCAGGCGCGCCTCTAGAAGAGGCACTAAAAGCCGTAGAGGAAGTATTTGTCTCTCTCTGCCCTGCTACGCCTTTTGAATATGACTTTATAGATGATGAATTTGCTGCCAAGTTCACGGCAGAAGAGCGCATTAAAAACTTGGCTAAGGTGTTTGCCTTTCTGGCTATCTTTATCTCTTGCTTAGGGCTCTTTGGGCTTTCTTCCTATATAGCTGAGCAGCGTACTAAGGAAATAGGAATCAGGAAAGTATTAGGGGCCACTGTCAGTCACTTGTGGCAGCTACAGTCCAGAAACTTTATGAAACTTGTATTTATCTCCTGCCTCATAGCTGCTCCGCTTGCATGGTACTACCTGGAAAACTGGCTAAAAGGATATGAATATAGAATCTCCCTGGGCTGGGAGGTGTTCTTATTAGCCTCCTTTGCCGCGCTGGCTCTGACTTTACTGACAGTGAGTATACAGAGCATACGGGCCGCAATAGCTAATCCGGTGAAGAGTTTGAGAAGTGAATGATAAATGACCTCTTAACGCCATAAGCATGCTTAGAAACTATCTTGTCATAGCATATAGAAATCTGATCAACCAGAAGTGGTTTAGTGTCATCAATGTAATGGGATTAGCTATAGGACTAGCCGTAGCTATCCTGATCGGCCTATGGGTACATGATGAACTCTCCTATAATACCTATCATGATAACTATGACCGTCTGGCACGAGTCATGATGAATGCTAAAGCAGGTGGAGAGGTCAATACAAACGTAGGGGTTGCCTTGCCGCTTAAAGTCGCGCTTGAAGAGGAGTATGGAGAAGATTTTACTTACCTGGCCGCAGGCTCATGGAATTGGCCGCACAAACTTTCTTATGGTGATACCCATATTTCTGAAGAGGGAATGGCAGTACAATCCCAATTTCCTGAAATGCTAAGTCTTGAATTGCTCTCTGGCTCTTATGAGGAAGCTTTAAAGGAACCTAATACCATTATGCTGAAGGAGTCTTTGGCAAAAGCCTTGTTTGGAGAGGAGGATGCCTATGGAAAAATTCTCACATATGATAATGATACTGACCTTAAGGTTACGGCAGTCTATAAGGATTTGCCAGATAATTCAAGCTTAAAAGAAACAGATTTTTTGACTACCTGGGCCCTATATGAAAATCAGAATTCGTGGGTAATAGATGCCAGAACCAACTGGGAGAATAATTCTTTTCAGATCTTTGCCCAGATAGCGCCTAACACCAACTTTGAAGACGTAAGTGAAAAGATTAAAGACATTAAAAAAGAGTTTGTTCCTATCATAGAACCTGAGCTTTTTCTTTTCCCCATGTCCAAATGGCATCTCTACAGTGATTTTGAAGATGGACAGAATATAGGAGGAAGAATAAAGTACGTTTGGCTGTTTGGGCTTACTGGTATTTTTGTTCTTCTGCTTGCCTGTATCAATTTCATGAACCTTAGCACAGCACGCTCAGAAAAGCGGGTTAGAGAGGTAGGAATCAGAAAATCTGTGGGCTCATTACGCACCCAACTTGTAGGTCAGTTTTTAAGTGAATCTCTGCTAGTGAGCTTTTTGGCTGCTGTAATTTCGCTAGTTCTGATTCAGCTTGCGATCCCATTCTTCAATGAACTGGCAGATAAAGAATTCTCTCTCCCCCTAACCAATCCATTTTTCTGGCTGGTGGTCATAAGCTTCACAGTGTTAACTGGGTTACTGGCAGGGAGCTATCCCGCCTTCTATCTTTCCTCTTTTCATCCCTTACAAGCGTTAAAGGGAGGACTGAAAGTGGGAAAATGGGCTACTATCCCCAGAGAGGCGCTGGTTGTGTTTCAGTTTGTGATTTCCATTGCCCTGATTGTGGGGACCCTGGTGGTGTTCCAGCAGATTAATCATGCCAAGGAAAGAACAGTAGGCTATGATAGAGAGGGGTTGATCCATTTTATGACTAATAATCAGCTGAGTGGTAAGTTTGATGTGCTAAGAACTGAGCTATTGCGCACGGGATATGTAGAAGAAGCCGCTGTTTCCATGAGCCCTGTTACGGGTGTCTGGTCTAATGCTTCTGACATCTCATGGGAAGGGAAGCGCCCAGATGAAGTGGTGACTTTTGCTAGAATCACCTGTTCACCTGAATATGGGAAAACGGTAGGTTGGAATATACTGGAAGGCCGTGATTTCTCCAGAGAATTTGCAACAGATTCCTCAGCCCTGATTTTTAATGAGAAAGCAGCTTCTATCATTGGGGGAGGAGAAAGCATAGTAGGGAATACGGTTAAGTGGGGGGAAGATGACATGACTGTAATAGGAGTATCAGAGAATATGCTGATGGGATCTCCCTGGCAACCTGTTCAGCCGGCCGTATTTGTCCTGAGTGATGTATGGGTGAATGTGCATACCGTACGCATGAAAACAGGTGCACCAGTAGCTAAAGCCCTGGAAGCGGTAGAAGAGGTGTTCGCAACCCTGTCTCCTAATACTCCCTTTGACTATACCTTCACGGATGAAGCCTTTGGGAGGAAGTTTGTCGCTGAAGAGCGGATCAAAAATCTGGCAAGGATCTTCGCCTTCCTGGCCATTTTTATCTCTTGTATGGGGCTATTCGGACTATCCTCCTATTTAGCAGAACAAAGAACCAAGGAAATTGGGATCAGGAAAGTATTGGGTGCTACGGTAAAGCATCTATGGGCTTTGCAGTCCAGAAACTTTATGAAGTTGGTCCTGATTTCATGTTTGATTGCCATTCCGGTAGCCTGGTATTACCTGGAAAGCTGGCTGAAAGGCTATGAATACAGGGTTTCCCTGGAGTGGGAGGTATTCCTTATTGCCTCTTTGCTGGCACTAGGTCTGACCCTGATAACAGTAAGTATCCAAAGTGTTAAAGCGGCTACCGCTAATCCTGTAGATAGTTTGAGAAGCGAATAAGTGTTTCATAATTCCTAATCTGTCGTAACCATGATAAAGACACAGGTACTCATCGCCTTCAGACAATTATGTAAGAACAGAACTTCCTCTTTTATCAATATCGTTGGGCTGGCATTAGGACTGGCAGCCTTCTTCCTGATTCTGGGCTATGTGGCTTTTGAATGGAGTTATAACCAGATGTATGAAAAAGGAGATAGGGTCTTCAGACTTATTACAACAGAAAGTGGAACAGAAGAGTACTATGCTACCCTGCCCCCCGGATATGCACCCTTTATTTCCTCTCAATTTCCCTTTGTCGAAGCCTGTTCAAGAACATTGACAGAAATAGGGGATGGGGTATTCGTGGTAAAAGGGGTTCAAGGAGAGAATATCTTTAGAGAGAATAAGACGGTGTATACTGACCCATTCTTCTTCTCCATGTTTGGCATAGAGCCGCTTGAAGGAAATCTGGATTTGTCTGGACCTAATACCGCTGTTCTTACGCAATCCCTGGCCCAAAAGTACTTCAGTACAGCCACGGCAATAGGAAAATCTTTCAGTCTTAGTAATCAGTTCGGTACTCAGGACTATCAGGTTAAAGGAGTGGTACCAGATCCACCACTAAACTCTGATTTTCAGTTTAACATCTATTTATCAGTAGAAACGCTGGCCACAGATAAAGGAAGAAATGGGAACGACTGGGCAGATATAAGTAGTACGGATTTTGCTATTGCCGGAATTCTGGTGGAACTGAATGATCCAGCCCAGGAGGCTACTTTTTCAGCACAAGTAAATAAATGGATCTCTGATAACCTACAAGAGGAAGACGAGGCTGTAAGTCTACAGGCCATCAATAAAATTCATATGGGGGAGTCTTTATCAGACCCTTTACCCACCTATGGTAACAGAAAATTAGTCACCTTCCTTTTCGTAGTAGCCATGTTGATCCTGTCTATTGCCTGGTTTAATTATATCAACTTATCTACGGCTCAGTCCCTCCAACGTGGCAAGGAAGTAGGGATTAGAAAGGTAGTAGGAGCGACCAAAAATCAATTGATTGTCCACTATTTGTTGGAAACGCTTTTACTCACCACTATCTCGGCAGTTCTGGCCGTCATGATCATTCCTTTTATCCAGCCTGCATTTACCCTATTGATTGACACTCAGCTGGATTATTCCATATTTTTCAATAGCTCATTTGCCTGGCTGGGGTTCATGACTATTTTAACAGGAACCCTGTTAGCTGGTGCCTATGTGGCCTTTGGATTAAGCTCCTTCATGCCTACTGAAGTTTTGCAAGGAAGGTTTTTGAACTCTCAAAAAGGAATTTGGGTCAGAAAGGGCCTGGTCATTACTCAGTTTGTCATTTCCATTTCTCTTATTACCTGTACCCTTATCCTAACACAACAACTTCACCTTCTAAACAGCCGTGATATGGGGATCAATACAGCCCAGAGGCTAGCTATCAGAGGCCCCAATGTACTTCAGGAAAATTTTTCTCAGCATAGACAGTGGTTTAGAGATCAAATGGAAAGACTGCCTTATGTGAATAAATACTGTTCTTCTGGAAATTTACCAGGGAAAGGCTATAATTTTTATAATAGCGGCCTTTCTCGACAGGGAGGTACGGCTGAGGATATGGAGAAAAGCTACTCCGTTTTATTTATAGATGAGAACTATATAAACACGTATGAAATTCCTGTAAAAGCTGGAAGAACCTTTACCAGCCTGGATGCACAAAAAAGCTGGGATGCAGATAAAATTATCTTAAATGAATCTGCGATGAAACAGCTAGGATTTACCAGCCCTGAAGAGGCTGTAGGAGAAAACCTGAATTGGGGGGATTATGGAGAGTGGGAAGTACTGGCAGTTCTGGAAGACTACCATCATAATTCTCTCAAGTATGAGATTAAGCCTATGATCTTTTTGCCTGGAAGAAATAGCGGGTATTTCACCCTAGAAGTAGAAACAAGTGAGTTCCAGACCAAAATTGGAGAATTAGAAGAATTCTACACACAGGCCTTTCCGGGCAACCCTTTTCAGTATGAGTTCCTGGATGAAACCTTTGCTAGGCAGTATGAGGCAGAACAGAGACTCGGAAGTCTGTTTTCCAAGGCTTCTTTATTGGCTATCTTTATTTCAGCTTTGGGTTTATTTGGGCTGGTTAGCTTTATCGCTCGCCAAAGGACGAAGGAGATCGGAATAAGAAAAATTTTAGGTGCTTCTGTCCAAAACATCGTTGGCTTGTTCTCACAGGATTTTCTGAAGCTGGTAGGGATTGCCATCCTTATAGCGTCTCCTATTGCCTGGTTCATTGCCAATAACTGGCTAAAAAACTTTGCCTACAGGGTAGATATAGAGTGGTGGGTATTCCTGCTTGCAGGCTTGATTGCTGTAATCATAGCGGCTGGTACAGTGGGGGTACAGAGCATGAAAGCGGCTATGGCTAATCCGGTAGATTCATTAAGGAGCGAATAAATGTTTTCATCACTCCTAATCTGTAGTAAATATGATAAAGACACAGTTACTCATTGCCTCTAGGCAATTATTGAAGAATAGAACTTCCTCCTTTATTAATGTCATTGGCCTGGCATTAGGGCTGGCAGCGTTTTTCTTAATTCTGGGGTATGTGTCTTTTGAGTGGAGTTATAACCAGATGTATGATAAAGGAGACAGCGTATTCCGAATGGTGGCCGCTGAAACGGGTACGGAGGATTACTACACGGGACTTCCTCCTGGTTATGGTCCCTTTATTGAGTCTCAGTTTCCCTTTGTGGAACATGCTGCCAGAGTAATATTAGGCGTAGGGGACGGGGTGTTCAAGGTTCAAGATGAATTCGGTGAAAAGTTTTTTAGAGAAATCTATACCGCTTATGTTGATCCTTCCCTTTTCTCTATGATGAGTATTGAGGCTATAGAAGGAGATCTTGCTATTACCAGCCCTAATACTGCTGTCATTAGCACCTCTATTGCAGAGAAGTATTATGGAAATACTGATGTGGTGGGGAAGTGTTTCAGCCTGAGTAATCAGTTTGGCACTCAGGACTATCTGGTCAGTGGCCTGATACCTGACCCTCCCGTTAATTCTGATCTTCCCACTAATGTGTACCTATCCATAGAAACATTGGCTTCAGATGAAGGAAGGGATGGAAACGGATGGGCAGACCCCAATAGATTTGATAATGGCTTTGCCGGAATATTGGTAGAATTCTCTGACCCCCTCATGGCAGGTACCTTCCATGAGGAGGTAAATGAATGGATACAAGAAAACAGACAAGGTGAAAACATCACCATTACCCTTCAGGCAGTAAAGGATATTCATATGGGAACCTCCCTAAATGATCCTCTGCCCACCTTTGGGAATAGAAAGTTGACTACCTTTCTGTTCATTGTAGCTATACTCATATTGGCCATTGCCTGGTTTAACTACATCAATCTTTCTACCGCCCAGTCTCTTCAAAGAGCGAAAGAAGTAGGGATCAGGAAGGTGGTTGGTGCCACCAGGAGGCAACTGGTTTTACACTATCTGCTGGAAACCTTACTGTTGACCTTTCTGGCTTCCATTATTGCTGCCATTGTTATTCCTTTTGCCCAACCGGCCTTTAATAAGCTGATAGATAGCCAGGCTGACTACTGGGTATTTTTGGGTAGTACCTTTTTCTGGATGGGGATATTGACGGTTTTGGCGGGTACACTTTTCGCGGGTGCCTATGTAGCCTTTGGGCTAAGTGCGTACATGCCTACAGAAATTTTACAAGGAAGATTCATCAGTTCCACGAAAGGTGTTTGGGTCAGAAAGGGGTTAGTGATTTCTCAGTTTGTGATCTCCATAGCGCTCATTACCTATACCCTCATCCTTTCTCAGCAGTTGAGCCTGCTAAATGATAGGGATATAGGACTGGCCACTGACCAGCGAGTAGCCATAGAAGGCCCGGATGTAACCAGCGAGAAATTTGCTCAGCAGCGGCAGTGGTTCCGGGACCAATTGGAAGCTTTACCCTTTGTTAAGAAATACAGTGCCTCAGGTAACCTTCCTGGCAAAGGCTACACCTTCTCAGCAGTGGGATTTTCCCGACAAGATGGACAAGTAGAAGAAGCTAAGAACAGCTATAGTATGTTCTTTATAGATGAGAATTTTGTGGATACGTATGAGATTCCATTGATAGATGGTAGGACCTTCACTACACAAGAAGTACTCAAAAGTTTGGACGCTGAAAAGATGCTACTGAATGAGTCTGCCATGAAAAAAATGGGCTTTAATAAGCCCTCTGAGGCGTTAGGAGAATTGGTCAAGTGGGGAGAATTTGAGAGATGGGAGATCATAGGCGTAGTAAAGGACTATCACCACATCTCTCTGAAGTATGAAATCAGCCCCATGATTTTTCTGCCGGGAAGAAATAGCAGATACTTTACCCTGGAAATGGGCATGGATAATTTCTCAGATAATATGGCCCAACTGGAGGAACTATACGTAGAAGCTTTCCCCGGAAATCCCTTTCAGTATGAATTCCTGGATGAAACCTTCGCCAGACAATATGAGTCTGAACAGCGTCTTGGGAAGCTATTTACGAATGCTTCCTTGCTGGCCATTTTCATTTCGGCCTTAGGCTTGTTTGGACTGGTTTCCTTCATCGCACGTCAGCGTACCAAAGAAATAGGCATCAGGAAGATTCTAGGCGCCTCGGTACAGAACATAGTTACTTTATTCTCACAGGATTTTCTAAAGTTGGTAGGGATTGCCATCCTAATAGCTTCTCCTATTGCCTGGTACATCGCCAATAATTGGCTTAAGAACTTTGCCTACAGGGTAGACATAGAATGGTGGGTATTTTTGCTTGCTGGCCTGATTGCTGTGATCATTGCAGCCGGTACGGTAGGTGTACAGAGCATGAAAGCGGCTATGGCTAATCCTGTAGATAGTTTGAGAAGTGAATAATAGAACTGATACACTCTAATCTGTTGTTAGCATGATTAAGACACAATTACTTATCGCATTCAGACAGTTGCTGAAAAACAGAACCTCAGCCCTGATTAACATTGTGGGACTAGCTCTGGGCTTGGCAGCCTTTGTCCTAATCTTAGGCTATGTGGCTTTTGAGTGGAGCTATAACCAGAT
The DNA here is from genome assembly GCA_039026975.1 of Bacteroidota bacterium. GTDB lineage: Bacteria > Bacteroidota > Bacteroidia > J057 > J057 > JBCBKZ01. Next base: position 10,164 of record JBCCLI010000182.1, read on the forward strand.
GTATGATAAAGGAGACAGTGTATTCCGAATGGTGGCTGCTGAAACCGGCACAGAAGATTACTATACAGGCCTTCCCCCTGGTTATGGTCCCTTTATTACTTCTCAGTTTCCCTTTGTGGAAAATGCTGCCAGAGTAATATTAGGAGTAGGAGACGGAGTTCTTGGGGTACAGGATGAGTTTGGCGAGAAATTTTTCAGAGAAATCAATACTGCCTACATAGATCCTTCCTTTTTCTCCATGATGAGTATAGCGGCTACTCAAGGAGACTTGAATCTTTCAGGTCCTAATACTTCCGTCATTAGCACCTCAATAGCTGAAAAATACTATGGTAGCACGGATGTAGTGGGAAAACGGTTCAGTTTAAGTAATCAGTTTAGTACCCAGGACTATCTGGTCAAGGGAGTAATCCCTGACCCTCCCATGAATTCTGACATCCCAACTAACATATACCTCTCCCTGGAAACCCTGGCTACAGATGAAGGCAGGGATGGAAATGGGTGGGCAGATCCTAATGGACTTGACAATGGATTTGCCGAGATATTAGTAGAATTATCTGATCCCTCTATGGCTACCACCTTCCATAAAAAAGTAAATGAATGGGTATCAGAAAACAGGTCCGGTGAAAATGTAACGATTACCCTACAGGCAGTAAAGGACATCCATATGGGGACCTCTCTAAATGATCCTCTCCCCACTTTTGGCAATAGAAAGCTGGCTACCTTCCTCTTTATTGTAGCTATGCTCATACTCGCTATTGCATGGTTTAACTATATCAACTTATCCACTGCTCAATCTCTCCAACGTGCTAAGGAAGTAGGTATTAGAAAGGTAGTAGGTGCTACCAGAAACCAATTGGTGCTCCATTATCTATTGGAAACCCTGGTATTAACCGTTCTGGCCTTTATCATTGCTGTTCTCATCATTCCATTAATTCAGCCAGCCTTCAATCTGTTGATAGATGGGCAAACGGATTATGGGGTATTCTTTGGTAGTAAATTTTTCTGGATAGGTATAATTACCGTTTTTGCGGGAACCTTATTTGCAGGTGCCTATGTAGCCTTTGGGCTAAGTGCATATATGCCTACAGAAATTTTACAGGGAAGATTCATTAGCTCAGCCAAAGGCGTTTGGGTCAGAAAAGGATTAGTAGTTTCTCAGTTTGTGATCTCTATTGCCTTGATCACCTGTACCCTTATCCTTTCTCAACAACTAAGACTGCTGAACAGAAGAGATATGGGCTTAGCCACTGATCAGCGAGTGGCCATTGCAGGCCCTGATGTTACCAGTGAGAAATTTGTCCAGCAACGTCAGTGGTTTAGAGACCAATTAGAAGCCCTGGCGTTTGTCAAGAAATATAGTGCTTCCGGTAACCTTCCTGGTAAAGGCTATAATTTCTCCGCGGTTGGATTTGCGCGTGAAGATGGGCAAGAGGAGGATAAAGATAAGAGCTATAGCATGTTCTTCATTGATGAAAACTTTGTAGATACCTATGAGATCAATCTGCTAGATGGGCGAACATTTACCACCCAGGAAGTTATCAAGAACTGGGGGGCAGAGAAGATGTTATTAAACGAGTCAGCCCTTAAGCAGATGGGCTTTAGCGAACCTTCCTTAGCATTGGGAGAACTAGTTAATTGGGGAGAATTCGGAAGATGGGAGATCATAGGTGTGGTACAAGACTACCACCACTATTCTTTGAAATACCAGATACGTCCCATGATCTTTCTTCCTGGAAGAAATAGCGGATACTTTACCCTGGAAATGGGAATGGATAATTTCTCCGAAAATATGAGCCAGCTGGAGGAACTATATACGGAGGCATTTCCTGGTAACCCGTTCCAGTATGAATTTCTGGATGAAACCTTTGCCAAGCAATATGAATCTGAGCAGCGACTGGGGAAGCTGTTTACCAACGCCTCTCTGCTGGCCATTTTCATTTCTGCCTTGGGACTGTTTGGTCTGGTTTCCTTCATTGCCCGTCAACGTACCAAAGAGATAGGCATCAGAAAGATTTTGGGTGCCTCTGTACAGAACATAGTTACCTTATTCTCACAGGATTTTCTGAAACTGGTAGCCATCGCCATTGTTATTGCATCTCCTATAGCTTGGTATATAGCCAGTAATTGGTTGGAGAACTTTGCCTAC
>JBCCLI010000183.1:0-12259 GCA_039026975.1 Bacteroidota bacterium
AGGAGAGGATGAATCCTTTTATTACGCCTTGACAGCTTTACATGTCTTAGAGGTGGGAGAATCACATAAAGTACAGCTCTACCAGGGGGTGAACGAATATGAGGCTGATATACTTCAGACGGCTCCTTCTCTGGATATCGCATTTTTTAAATTTCCCAAGGAGGCGAAGAGTATATCTGGTTTTTTACTTGGTTCCTGGGATGAGGTAAAGTTTGGGGATGAGCTGAGGAGTGTGGGACACCCTGCAGGAGAAAAATGGTCTATCAATATTCTTAATAAGCTGATCTCCAAAGAGGTAGACTTTGATGACAGGAAGTTTTCCATGTCTAACCAGGGTATCATGGGGGGATGCTCCGGAGGACCTGTTTTTAATAATAAAGGGGCATGGATTGGAATAGTAACAGAGACGGGCGTTGTGGAGGCTAAAGGCGTAAAAAGTGAAGTGCTCATAAAAATGCTTAAGTCGTGGGGAGATAAGGGGAATAAAATTGTCCTTTCCATAAAGGAGGAAACGAATACTGCCGGAAGACCACAGACATCTCCCTCAGGTAGAGAAAATAGGCCTATTCAAAACGAGTTCATGAGGATGATTCATGTGGAAGGAGGCTCATTCACCATGGGAAGTGTGAATGGTAGGTCAGACCGTGAACCTCCGCATAAAGTGCTGGTATCCTCCTTTAAGATAGGGCAACATGAAATTACGAACGCCCAATGGAAGCAGGTGATGGGCACTACCCCTCCCAGTAGAAATAGGAGTTGTGCGGAGTGCCCAGTAGAGAATGTAAGCTGGTCATTAGCTCAGCGGTTTATTAACGCCTTAGATGCCATGTATCCCACTCATAATTACCGGCTTCCCACTGAGGCAGAATGGGAGTATGCTGCTAGGGGAGGGCAGAGGGCTGGCCATGAAATCTACCCTGGAACTGGTGCCTACTTAGAACTGGCTTGGCTGAATAAAAATGCTAGCGGGCGCACTCATCAGGTGATGACTAAGCAGCCAAATGTGTTGCAGCTATATGATATGGCAGGGAATGTAGCGGAATGGTGCTCAGATTATTACGAAGATGAGTTTTACAAGTCAACAGAATCAAGGAGAAACCCTACAGGACCTACCTCTCCCAGCATGGGAGAAAATACACCTAGAGTAGTAAGAGGGGGTAGCTTCAGAGATGGTGCCGAGGAAGGAAGAGTATTTCATAGGTCTTCATTTGGCAGTGGAAAATCCTTCACCATAGGCTTCAGGATAGCTAGAGATATATAAAAGGGGCTACCTGAAAAGATAGCCCCCTTAGTTGATGAATGATTGTCTTTCTATTCAGGGTTCTTAACAATAAACTTCTTGGCTTTTTCGTCCTTCGTAGATCTCACCTTCACTACATACCATCCTCTTCCCAGGTAACCTGAGGGTACTGTAAATACTCTTTCAAATTCCGGAATCGTAATGAAGAATACTCTTCTACCACTATTATCTACTATTTCTATATCTTCAGCATCTCCCAGCACAGTAATCTGAAGGGATTCTCCTGTAGTTACTGGATTAGGAGCTAGCTGGATTTCGAAGTCTTCTCCTCTACTTAATTGGAGGACATTAGAGAAGAAGGTATTGCCGTTAAATCCTACGGCTTTTACTCTGTAATAGAGAATGTTGATTTCAGGAATATTAGTCCATGGATCTAGTATAGAGTAGGTAGTATCACCAGTGCTTGTTCCTACAGGTGATACTGTAGCTAGCTCAAAGGCTTCCAGAAAAGACCTATCCAGGCTTCTCTCTACTACAAAGGAAGCTACTCTCACTTCATTTCTGGTTCCCCAGTTTACGTTTACCCCATCTGCCGTCTGCAGTAATCCTGCTGAAATAAAGTCTAGAGAAGTAGGTGGAAATACCTGGAAGGTCAGAATATCAGTAGTTCCTAACAGGTTATCATCATCAGTCATGACTGCGAATACTGTATAGGTGCCTTCGGCGGCATTCGTCCATTCCGCTTCAAATGGCTCAGTAGTATCCTCCCCAATCTTCACATTATCAATAAAGAACTCTACTTTAGTTACGGTTCCATCAGGGTCTTCTGCATTTAGCCTGAGGGTATTATCTCCTAAAGTCAATCCATTTTCAGCTGTAGGATTGGTAAAGGTACCTACTGGCTTAGCCCTTACTACTACTGAGACCGTATCAGAAGTGCCAGACAGATTATCATTATCATAGGCAATAGCTATCAGGTCAATATTGCCACCTGGTATATCTAACCAGAAAACGCTGTAAGGGGCCGCAGAATCTGTTCCTATGAAGTTGCCATCATAATAGAATTCTACATAGCTAACCGTACCATCATTATCTGAGGCAGTAGCCTCAATGAGCACATCCTCATCCTGGATGAAAATATTTCCGTTCTCGGGATTGGTGATGACTACGTTAGGTCTATCTCTTACCACTACATTGACAGGAGTGGAAGTAGTATCTAATCCATCATTATCAGTAGCTACTGCCGTAAGGGCAAATGTACCAGAAGGTATGTCCATCCAATCTATGGTGAAAGGTGTTAGGGAATCAGTCCCTATAAGCACTTGGTCATAGTAGAAGTCCACGGCAATAATAGTTCCGTCAGGATCAGCAGCAGCCGTTTCTATGGTAACATTATCTCCCTCTGTCAAATTTTGTCCAGAGGTAGGAGAAATGATGGTTATGACAGGCTTTCCTTTGATGCTGATCAAGGCAGTATCCGAAGTAGCACTTAATCCATCACTGTCCTCGGCAATAGCGTATACATTGTAAGAACCAAAGGTAGTACCTGACCATGTGGTGGTATATGGCGAGATACTATCCACTCCTATTAGGATATTCTCATAGTAAAAGGAAACAGCTACCACGGTTCCATCTGTATCAGTAGCCGTAGCGCTTAAGCTTACTTCTTCTCCTTCAATAAATGAGTCTCCATCTGATGGCGCGGTAAGGGCCACCGTAGGAGGGGTAAATATGCTAAAATCGATAGTATCAGAAGTGCCTTCCAGGTCTTCATTATCAGTAGCTACTGCATAAATTTCATAATTACCGGCAGCAGCCTGAGACCAGGTAATGATGTAAGGTGCTGATGTAGCCTCGCCTATGTTAACACCATTAGCAAAGAAAGCTACTTTAGCCACTGAACCATCAGGGTCATTGGCAGAAACAGATATGTTCACATCTTCTCCTACTATGATTCCTTCTCCATCCTGTGGGGCTAGAATGGATACTATGGGAAGTGCTTTTACAGAAAGGGTTACAGGAGCAGAGTTAGTGTCTAATCCGTCATTATCTATGGCCTTGGCTATTAGCGTTTGACCACCTGCATTAATATCAGTGGTAGTAATGCTGTATGGGGAGGTAGTATCCTCTCCCAGTAGAGTAGATCCCTGGTAGAATTCCACCTTGATTATGGTACCGTCCTGGTCTGAGGCAGTAGCTTCTATGGTAAGCGGAGCCCCTTCTGTTACTACCGTCCCATTAGTAGGGCTGGTAATAGAGACGGAAGGGCCTATTTGGACAGATATATTGATATCTGCCACACCTTGTAGGCCGTTATTATCCGTGGCTACCGCCCTCAGTTGATAGTCTCCGAAAGGTACGTTAGCCCAGCTAAATTCATATGGGGCAGCGGTATCTTCTCCTAATTTATTGGCTCCTTCAAAAAACTCCACTTTGGAGACTGTCCCATCTGTATCTGAGGCAGTAGCAGTAAGCTGTATGGTACTTCCATCCAGGAAGGCTTCATTATCTACAGGAGAAGTGAAGGCTACGCTAGGCTTAGAACGAATAGTTATGTTAACAGCAGTAGAGGTTTCAGTCAGCCCATCATCATCAGTAGCCCTGGCTGTCAAAGCGAATGTACCTGAAGGGGCATTAGCCCAGGTGAAAGAGTATGGGGAAGTATTATCTGTCCCTAGTAGGGTAGACCCTTGGAAGAAATCTACTTTACTTACAGTCCCATCTGAGTCTGAAGCATCAGCTTCAATCACTATATTATCTCCCTCATTAAATATATCGCCGTTATCCGGGTCTGTGATACTAACTTCAGGTGCCTGGGGTTCTGCCGTCACACTGATATCTACAAAGTTAGAAACCCCAGCTAGCCCGCCATTATCTATGGCCTGGGCCGTCACTTTATGATCTCCCACGGGAGGGTTATTCCAGTTTACCTGGTAAGGGGACCCTGTATCTGTACCTATGAAGTTGCCGTCATAGTAAAATCTTACCTGGGCAATGCTTCCATCAGAGTCATTAGCACTGGCTTTTAGGGTGATATTATTCCCTACTAAAAAGGTAGAATTATCATCTGGGTCTGTAATAGAGACATTAGGTGCCTCATTTCCTCCAGTACAACTAGACTCATCATTCTGGAGCCTCTCAGAATCAGAATTACTTACCACCTTAGAGCCAGATCTCTGATACAGAATAAGTCTGTCAATGGCATGACGGAAAGATCTCTGGGAGAGTTGGAGGGTATAAACACCTGGGTCATCAAATGTGACAAATAGGTCTAAGGACTCTGCCTCCGAAGAATTAGTTCCAAATGTCCATGCATACTGACCCTGGAATACCTTTACCCAGTTATCTCCTCCAGCTCCTTCAATAGTAGGGTTTTGGCCGCTTCCTTTAGGATACTTAGGCGTACCATTTACCCCATCAGCGGCATAGACATCATCAGCATCAGGAAATCTCACAAATGAGTCATTTCTTGAATCACTAGGGGCATTAGGATTCCCAGTGACATCTATTTGAGAACGCATCTTAAACCGGTACGTACCCGGATTATTAATCTCAAATTTGTACTCAATCACCCCTACTCCAGGGTTGTTGAGGTTGTTAACTGTATTGGTCCAGACAATGTATCCAGTACCTGTATAGTTGCCTATATCAGTTAACTCTTCCCAAAACCCAGTGAGCGTGGTATTTTCAGCTTCCATAATCAGAAGCCCATTTTTCTCTTCAAAATCTGCGCCTACGGCGCACTGACCAATTGTGTTTTTTGCAGGATAAGCTAGGAAAGTAAGTAGGAATACTCCAAGAGCAAGGTTTGAAGTTGAGGTAAATAATTTTTTCACAGAAATTATTTTAAACCCGAATTGCAATCGTAAAAAGAAATTAGTGGCGACACGTGGCTACATTACCTGAACCAAAGGTGCTAAAAACTTACATCCCCATCAGCGTTATGAAGCTGAACCGCAAAATCTTAGGGATAAATTGGTGATATGTGAAGTAGTTCGAACAAATCATATTTTGATTTTTATAACATTTGGTCTACAAAACCTATCGTTTACCCAAAGTTTTATCATAAAAAGTAGGGAATAGAAGATAGGGGCAAAGAGGATGAGGGAATCACTATGGGGAGAGGCTGTCTGAAAGGCATAGATTGCTAAGGATGAGCTTGTATTCCTAAGAGGGTAAGGTATCTATAGAGACACCAGGAGACAGAATAGCCGGGGAACTTACAGCATGGGATAGCTTTTCTCCATCAAACAGAAAAGGCTGCCTCCAAAAGAGACAGCCCCCGCTTATATGTATATTTTCTTGCCTATTGGGGATTAATCACTATGAATTTCTTCACTTTCTCCGTTTCTGAAGATCTTACTCTTACCGCAAACCATCCCCTGCCGAGGAAAGAAGTGGGGTAAGTGAATACTCTCTCAAACTCAGGTACAGTAGTGGAGAATATCTTGCGACCATTGCTGTCAATGATGTCTATAAAATCTGCATCTCCTAGTATGGTAACGCGGAAGTTATCTCCTGTAACTACAGGATTAGGCCCTATTTGAATGTCAAAGTCTGCCCCTCTTTGTAGAAGGAGAATATCTGAGAAGAAGGTATTGCCATTGAATCCTAATGCGGTCACCCGGTAGTATAGTTTTTCTGCATTTGGCATATTAGTCCATGGATCTAATAGGGAGTAGGCCGTAAGCTCATTTTCTGATCCTACAGGTGGAAGGGTACCTATGGAGGTAGGCTCCAAAAAGGACCTATCTAAACTTCTTTCTACTATAAAACTCGCTATCCTTACCTCATTCTGCGTTTCCCAATTAATGTTTGCACCCTCAGCAGACTGAGTGAGATTGGCAGAAAAGAAAGTAATAGCTGAAGGAGGAAATACTTCGAAATTGAAGGCCTCAGTAGTTGTAGTCAAGCCTTCATTATCTGTTATAATAGCGTACACCTCATAAGTTCCCAGTGCTGCCCCCGGCCAGTCTATTTCAAATGGGTCTGCAGTAACTTCCCCTAACTTAACACCATCCAAAAAGAACTCCACTTTCTCAATGGTACCATCAGGGTCTTGGGCGTCTACCTTCAGTATATTATCCCCGAGGGTAAGACCATTTTCCAGGGTAGGATTTATGAAGGATCCTTTAGGTTTAGACTTAATGATAATCTGCGTAGTGTCTGAAACACCCGCCAAGCTATCATTATCATAGGCTACAGCCACCAGGTCTATAGTACCTCCCGGTACATCCATCCAAAATATACTGTAGGGTGCTGTAGAATCCGTGCCTATAAAAGTGCTACCATAGTAAAACTCTACCCAGCTCACTGTACCATCACTATCAGAGGCTGAAGCTTCTATTTGCACATCTTCATTTTCTATAAAGGTGTTACCAGTACCAGGATTAGTGATGGTAACATTAGGTCTGTCTCTCACAGTAACTGTGATAGGTGTAGATATTCTCTGCAGATTATCATTATCTGTAGCTATAGCAGTCAGTACCACGACTCCAGAAGGAATGTCCAGCCAATCTATAGTAAAAGGTGCTACGGAATCAGTTCCTAATGGGGCACCGTTGAAAAAGAAGTCTACTCTGCTTACCTCCCCATCAAGGTCAGCTGTGGCCGTCTCTATGAGAATATCATCTCCTTCCGTTAATAGCTGTCCATCTGAGGGAGAAGTGAGTAGAATGGTAGGCAGGCCTTTAACGATGATGGTAGCTGTATCAGAAGTGGTGCTTAAGTTATCGCTGTCAGTAGCGATGGCATATACTTCTAACTCTCCTATCCCCAGGTCAGTATTAATCCATCCTATTTCATAAGGTGCTATGCTGTCCACCCCTACGAGGGTATTCTCCACATAGAAAGAAACAGCAGCAATGGTTCCGTCTGTATCAGCGGCAGATGCATTCATGTTGATTACCAGCCCTTCTACAAAAATAGCACTGTCAGTAGGAGCGGTAAGTAATATAGTAGGAGGGGTAAAAACACTAAAATCTACACTATCAGAGGTCCCTTGAAGGTCTTCATTATCAGTAGCGATCGCGTAAATCTTATAGTCTCCCTCTACTGGTTGAGACCAGGTAATAGTGTAAGGTGCGGCTGCGACCTCTCCTATTTTTACTGCATCTGCGTAAAATTCTACTTTGGTAACGGTTCCATCTGGGTCGTTTGCTGTAGCGCTGATGTTAATGTCATTTCCCACAATGATGTTATCTCCGCTTGCAGGAGCTGTAATGGTTACCACAGGAAGTGCCTTTACGGAAATAGCTACAGGAGCAGAATTAGCTGTCAATCCATCATCATCAGTGGCTATAGCTGTTAAGGTTTGCCCACCTGCGTTAATGTCTGTGGTAGTGATGCTAAATGGAGCAGTGGTAGCCTCTCCCAGCAGGCTAGACCCCTGGTAGAATTCCACCTTGCTGATAGTTCCATCCTGGTCATCGGTTGCTACTTCTATGGTAAGGGGCGCTCCTTCAATGACTACTTCCCCATTAGTTGGCGAGGTAATGCTAATTGTAGGCCCTATTTGCACCTCAATATCGATCTCAGCTACGCCTTGTAGGCCATTGTTATCAGTGGCTACTGCTCGTAGCTCATAGTCGCCAAAAGGGACATTTGTCCAGCTAAACTCATAAGGAGTGGCTGTGTCTTCTCCTAATTTAGTGTTGCCTTCAAAGAATTCTACCTTACTCACAGTTCCATCCACGTCAGCAGCGGTAGCTACAAGCTGAATAGTACCTCCATCCATAAAGGTTTCTCCATCAGCGGGGGAAGTAAAGCTTATACTAGGCTTAGCTCTGACAGATATATTCACGGTGGATGACGTTTCTGTCAGGCCATCATCATCTGTAGCCTTGGCAGTCAGGGCATAAGTACCTGCTGGGGCATCCTCCCAGGTAAATTGGTAAGGGGAGCCAGTATCCTCTCCCAACTTAGTAGATCCTTGGAAGAACTCTACCTTAGTTACATTTCCGTCAGAGTCAGAGGCATTAGCTTTTAACACTATATCTTGGCCTTCATTGAAAATATCATTGTTGTCAGGGTCAGTAAGACTGACCTCTGGTTCCTGCGGTTCTGCCGTGATGGTGACTTCTATTTCGTTAGATACACCACTAAAGCCGCCATTATCTATTGCTTGTGCAGTTAGCTTGTATTCTCCTACGGCTGGTTTATTCCAGGTTACCTGATAAGGGGAGCCAGTATCTTCTCCAATAAGGTTACCGTTAGCAAAAAATCTCACCTTAGAGATACTTCCATCAGAATCACTTGCACTGGCTTTTATCTGAATATTATTGCCTACCAGGAAGACATCATTATCATCAGGATCTGTAATAGATACGTTAGGCGCGTTATTTCCCCCTCCAGAACATAAGCTCTGGTCATTTGAGAGCTTTCTCGCGTTATTTGGAGAAACAATATTTCCTCCTCCACCAGCTACTTTATATAAAATGAATCTATCCACTGCATGAAAGGTAGATCTGGAAGAGATCTGCATGGTGTACACACCGGGATTATCAAAAGTAGCATAGAGGTCCAAGCTCAGCTCGTCCCCTGAGTTAGTTCCCCATGTCCATTCAAATTGGCCCATGAACACCTTCACCCAGTTCTCGTTTCCTGCCCCAGGTATAGTAGGGTTTTGGTTACTTCCCTTTGGGTAGTATTTCGAGCCATCCACACCGTCAGCTGCATACACCTCGTCAGCATCCGGGAATCTTACAAAAGAATCATTTCTGGCGTCTTTTTCTACATTGGGATTTCCCTGATTATCTATTTGAGATCTCATCTCAAAGCGGTATGTACCGGGATTATCAATTTCAAACACATAATCCAGAACACCTACACCTGGATTACTTAGGTTTTTAGGACCAGTCCAGATGATGTAGCCTGATCCGGTAAAGTTTCCAATGGTGGTTTGTTCTTCCCAATCCTGGACGAGTGTGGCTTCTTCCGCCTCAAAAACGATGAGCCCATTTTTTTCTTTGAACTTGGCATCACACTGACCAAAAGCGGTGGTAGTTGTAAAAGCTAGGAACGCTAAAAAAGATACTCCAAGAACAAGGCCTGAAGTAGAGGTAAATAATTTTTTCACAGAAATTATCTTATTCCTAAATAGTAATGAACATAAAATGAAAGGATGATTACGGTCGATGTTATTACCACGAAAGTGCGAAAATCTTACATGCCAACACCCTCAGAATCGCTGAACCGTAAAATCTGGAGCATAAATTGAAGAATAGCTAAGTAATTCGAGTATTTCACTTTCCATTGATTAGAACCTTTGGCCTAAGTCTTCTTTCTGAAGGGATAAAAAATGTATTGATGAGTTCAACTAACCCTAAAAAGACTGAGAGGATACCTCCACGGAGATATCCTCATCAGCCCACAACTTGAAATCCTGTTAACCTCGTCTTACATTTTTAATTCACTATGAACATTTTGCTTGTCGCAATATTTTTTCCATTCACTACTACTACATACAGTCCCTTAGGCAGACGTTCTGCCTCTATTTCTGTTTGTTGGGTGTAGGCTTCCTTTAGTAGCTGTTTACTAAGCCATACCCTTCCTCCCTGGTCTACCACTCGCAGTTGTAAGGGGCCAGTTTCCTGCCCGCTTATGCTTAGGATTCCTTGATCTCGAATAGGATTAGGAATAATGCCTAATTCTAGTGAAGTGCTTCCATCGGCTATTCTTTCTCTTGCATAATCAGGAGAATATATCAGGGCTTGATCCTCAAGATCCAAAGAGAGAATTTCTATGCCTGATAAAATGGGTCTGTCTTCAGATGCAGCTAGCCTAATTTCCAGTATTCCATCTCTAACAGCTGCCTTATATTGAAAGGCATAGGCTGTCATGGTTCCGTACGTATTGAGAAGATTTAGAGAAGAAATAACCTTGCTGCTCTCCATGTACACATCAAATATCCTTGAAGTGTCTTCAGCTGCCTCCCCATTGGTAGCATCCCAATGTGTTTCTGCAAAATGAAGGTGTACAGCATACGTGGCATTAGGTACAGGGATTTGGTAGACTATTTCTCCCTCTGACTGAACTGAACTTCTGCTCAGCCTATACAGCTGGTCAAAACTGGTGCCTTCTATATCATAAATAAGTGGATTATTAGCCGTCTCCGTTCTCCCAGTATAAAAGTTATCTTCAGAGAAGATATATCCCCCAAAGCTACTTTCGCGCGTAGCCCCACAGTTAATTCTCATAGCAAAAGAGCCCTCAGGAGTAGGGGTAGGTGCCAATATCGTTAGCTTAAGCGTGTAAGGTATTCCTGCTACTCCTTCTCCCAGTCTTTCCGAGTAAGGGGTGATAGTCAATTCATAGGTTCCCGGCTGATAATCCCAGCTAAGGAAGCTTCCTTCACTATCTCCTACCAGGCTCCAAGGCGCAGCATTATCTACCCGTTCAAATTCCTGTTCTCCAGTCAGGCTAAAGCCTACACTCTTTACCTGGAACAGGCAGTTCTCAGTGAGTGCTTCTATACTGATTTCATCAGGGAGGGCAGTGGTTACCAGGGTATCATTCTCCCCCAATATCATCCAATCTCTTCCTGTCCTTGCATGTAGGAGAATGACCTCTGTTATCTTCATTCCTTCGCATGCTAGTTCACAGGGGCCTACCTCCACAGTATCTGTGGCTGTACACTGGTTATCTGAAGTAACAGTTAAGATATAGGCACCTGCTGTATTTACCTCTATGGTAGGCTCAATAGCTATAAATCCATTAGGCCCCGTCCAGTTAAAGCTTACGTCACCAGGCGCATAGGCTTCCAGAATACCCATCCCACTTTGACAGTCAAGGCGTATATCTGGCCCGGCAAAGGCTTCTGGTATAATAATATTCTCCCTCACCTCTACCGTATCCCAGCCTTCACAGCCTTCTACATCCATAGCATAGAGGATATAAGTACCTGCTTGGCTTACTGTTATTTCCAACTCATTGGAGACAAATGATCCTGGTCCTGACCAGCTAATTTCAGCTCCCTCTGAAACTGTTCCGCTTAACTGTACTTGAGTATTAGCGCAATTCAGTTCCTTGTCAGGCCCAGCGTTTACAGTAGCCGTTTTTTTGCCTTCCTGTACCCAAACTGTATCCGTGCGTGAACAGCCTGAAGAGGATACAGCTGTAAGTACGTAGGAACCAGCTATTCCCACTTCAGGAGAAAGTGAAGAAGATTCAAATCCACCTGGCCCCCCCCACTCAAAGGAAGTAGCTCCCTCAGTAGCTCCTGCCAGTTGTACCAAAGGATTGGCGCATGAAAGTACTTGATCCTCACCAGCAGAAACAGAGACTTCTCTATTATCTATAGCTACTATTACTTCTCCAGAAACTTCACATCCCTTGGCAGAAATGGCCGTTAAAGTGTAGACCCCAAGTGTAGATATTTCTGCATCTATTTGCTTGCTGTAAAAGCCATCAGGTCCATTCCAATATCTTCTCACAGAGTACTCGGTTTTCCCCCTAAGTCTGACAGATGAACTATTACAGGGCATGTAAATGGTATCTTCCAGGAATACCATAGGAGGAGGCCCATGGGCTACTACTATTTCCCCTTTGGTTTCACATCCCTTATCTGATACAGCTGTAAGGGTGTAAATTCCGGGTTCTCTTACTTCTGCATCTATTTGGGTACTATAAAAGTTTTTAGGACCTGTCCAGAATCTTCTAGCTGAATACTCTGTTTTGCCACTAAGCCTTACTGAAGGGGCATTGCAAAGAATGAAGAGCGAGTCTCCCAAGAAAACCATAGGAGTGATACCCTCCGCCACGACCACTTCTGATTGAGTTTCACATCCACTTTCAGATACGGCAGTGAGGGTATATGTACCTGCTACACTTACTTCTGCATTGAGGTCCATACTATAGAATTCGTTAGGTCCTGTCCAAAAACTGCTGGCAGCATATTCTATTTTCCCCTCTAACTGAACAGTATTGGTTTGACAGTTGATAAATAGGGAGTCTGTAAGAGATATTTCCGGTGAGGCGGACGTAATGATGAGCAGTTCATCCTTAGTTTCACATCCATTG
>JBCCLI010000184.1:0-12238 GCA_039026975.1 Bacteroidota bacterium
CGAGAGGCCATTAGAGCAATAGTGGATGAATATGAGCTTCCTGTCAAGCAGGATGTGCCTGTAGTCACTGCTCGCCTACATGGACTTCACGGCATGAATAGGGTAGAAATGCTAGCAGATACCCTTAAAGATATCCCTAACTGGGTTCCTAATGCCGAGTACAAAATTACCTTCCGAGACACCCTCACTGATGCTGATAAAATTACTGCCGGTGAGTGGCTGGGTGAGGTAAAAAACCCAGGGGACTCTATCTTCATCTCATTGGAGGAAGATTTTGGTAGGAATAGATGGAAGGTGGCGCTCGGAGACAGGGTAGATTTTGATGTGCAAGGTGCCATCATCCCTACTTATGTAGGCAGCTTTAGGGAGGTAGACTACGCGCGTTTCCAAACTAATTTTCGAATCGTCTTTCCTAAGGGGGTACTTGAGCAGGCTCCCCAAATTCATGTCCTGGTTACTCGTACGGACTCAGTCAGCCAAGCTGCCGCCTTTCAACGAGAAATCATACGTGCATTTCCTACCGTATCCATCATTGACCTTGGGCTGGTCCTGCAAACGGTGGAAGAAATCCTGGACCAAGTATCCTTCGTTATTCGGTTTATGGCTTTCATTAGTATAGCTACAGGCATACTTGTGCTAATTAGTTCAGTAGTTATCTCCCGTTTTCAGCGCATACAGGAAAGTATCCTGCTCAGAACACTTGGCGCCAATAAGCAACAAATCCTCAGCATTACTTTTAGAGAATATTTACTCTTAGGACTGATAGCTACCTCATGTGGTGCTCTACTTTCTTTAGCTAGTAGCTGGGCACTAGCAGTATTTAGTTTTGAAGTGCCCTTCAGGCCTAATATTCTCCCTATACTCATCATTATGATAGGCATATCCACCTTGGTGGTGGTCGTAGGACTATTTAATATCCGCGGGATACTCTCAGAACCGCCCCTAGAGGTCTTGCGGAAGGAAAGCGTCTAGGCTGTAGGGACAGACTATTCTCAAGTAAAGATGATGAGAATCCATGGTTGATTCTTTCTCATCCGTTTAAGGCTACCGCATCTCCCAGGTATCCAAATAGGCCCTGACTGATGATACCTTTAGCTACCTCCTCAGGCACCATATTTTCCCATTGAGAATTTCCTTCTCTTATATACTGAAGAACCCTATCAGAGGTAATAGGTAAGACATCCTCATCTATGCCTCTAATATCTTCCAGCTTATTATTATCAAAGAGGTACAGAAACAGGCTGAAGAGCTCCTTGGGCAGTTGAAAGTTGGCACAAGTATAAAGACTATCGCTTTTCAACTCACGGGAGGGGTACACATACATCTTAATGTTAGAACCAAACAGTACCCCAAAGGCTTCTAGTATACCACCATTGAGGTCTGTGTAGTGCCTTTCTTCAAAGATATTCTGCAGGTTTTTTATCCCTAATATGATCCCTATTTTCTTGTTTCGGGTAAAATGGTTTAAGTAGGAAACCAGCTTATAATATTCATGATAATTAGATACCATCACATACTGGCCTAAAGACCCCAGAATATCCACCCTATCCAGAAAATCCCTATCATCTATAGACCCTTCAGATATTAAATTGGAAAGGGTAAGCTCCCATAAGGTCACTATGTTTGTGGGATCCACATCCTCTTCTCTGATAAACTGTGCTTTCCCAGAGGCCAACATATCCATGTTTACATGGGTAACCGGCCTGAATCTTCCCCTCATCATCAGAATATTTTTCTTGTAGAGGATTTCGGAAGGCTGAATATTCTTTCCATCAGGTCCAAACATAGCCGCATGAGACATTCCTTTTTTCACCAGCATGAGGCTAAGGAGTCTATTGTCTACATGAGAATGATCTGGACCCTCCAGGGAACACATATCTATTTCTATCCGGCGATTAGATAAGCCTTCCATCAGTACATCCAGGAAGTGATCTGAGCTGGTAGCATAAAAACAGGCCCAAAGTAAATTTACCCCCAGTATTCCCATAGCATGTTGCTGTTCCAGGGCCGTATCATCTTTCAGGATGACATGTAAAATACAGTCATTAGGCGCTCCATTAGGTATTTTTTGAAACCTGACGCCTATCCATCCATGGCCCTGATTAGTCCGCTTGAAATTCAAGGTCTCCACCGTATTAGCCATAGCAAAAAAGCAGGTACCATCTTTCCTCTGGGGGAGTCTTTCAGGAAGTAAGACGTACTCTTTGTTAATCATGGTCATCAGCCTCTCCCGGCTGACATACCGCTTGGTTTTTCCGTAGATAGCATCACTGAAGGCCATGTCATAGGCTGACATGGTTTTCGCTATAAGTCCTGAAGCACCTCCGGCCTTAAAGAACTGTGCTGCCACCTCCTGCCCTGCCCCTATTTCAGCAAAAGACCCATAAACCTTTCCGTCAAGGTTGATTTGTAATGCTTTTTCCTTTGTGCTAAGCGGTCTGCCTTTGTCCATGAATTGTGGGTTAGACGTAATAAGGGAAATTATACAAAATGTGGAAGTAATAGAAGGCTAACCTATAGATTATCCTGACAATCTTAGTATGTTTAATCTACAATTAACAAATCCGCTCCTTATGAAGACTTTCTACTACTCCCTATTCGTATCCGTCTTTCTTCTACTTACCGTCAGTTGCCAAAAAAGTAACACCTCAGCAGACTTAATTATCTTCAATGGGACCATCTACACGGCTGATGAATCCCTCCCTCAAGTAGAGGCAGTAGCTGTTTCTGACGGGAAAATCCAGGCTCTTGGAAGTGCGGAAGAAATTATGGTATTAGCAGATTCCACTACCCAAAAACTAGACCTGGAAGGAAAAACACTCATTCCTGGCTTTATTGAGAGTCATGGACACATTATGAACCTGGGGTATGAAAAATTAAACCTGGACCTAAGGTATGTGAAGAATTACCAAGAGCTAGTAGACATGGTGGCGGAAGTTGTCAAAAATACGCCCAAAGGAGAATGGATACTGGGACGGGGTTGGCACCAAAGTAAGTGGGACCAGGACCCACCCAAGGTAGTTACGGGCTACCAAACACATGATCTTCTCAGTGCAGTCAGTCCTGATCATCCGGTATGGCTAAGGCATGCTAGCGGACATGCCTCCTTTGGGAATGCGAAGGCGATGGAAATAGCCGGAATTACAGCTGAAACGGAATTTACGGATGATGGAGAAATCATCAAGGATGAAAACGGACAGCCCAC
Organism: Bacteroidota bacterium; assembly: GCA_039026975.1. GTDB lineage: Bacteria > Bacteroidota > Bacteroidia > J057 > J057 > JBCBKZ01. The sequence continues at coordinate 3,206 of JBCCLI010000184.1, forward strand.
AGGGATTTTTTCTGAGAGAGCTGCCTCTCTCATAGAAAATTTTGTCCCTAAAACTACCCCTGCCAAGCATGAAAAAGCACTTGAACTCGCTATCCGGACTTGCCTTGAACAGGGAATAACTTCCTTCCAGGATGCAGGCTCAGGAAAAGTAGATATAGCCCAGTACAAGAAGTTTAAAGAGGAAGGGAGGCTGGATATCAATCTATGGAGTATGCTGCATGGTAGAGATAGTGTGTTACTTGATGAGTGGTATGAGCAAGGGCCCATGATAGATGAGGAAGGGCATCTGACTGTCAGAGCCATCAAGCTATATGCAGATGGTGCGCTGGGTTCCAGAGGGGCATGGTTACTGGATGCATATGCAGATAGGAAAGACCATTTCGGGAATAAGGTCATGCCCATGGAGTACATTTCTAAGGTGTCTACAGACGGCCTGGCTAACGGGTTTCAGGTATGTACACATGCCATAGGCGACCGAGCCAACCAGGAAGTCCTTAATATTTATGAAGAGACCTTCACAGAAGCTAATAAAGTAGATACTGACCATAGATTTAGAATAGAACATGCTCAGCATCTGGACCTTTCAGATATTCCCAGATTCAGTGAACTAGGGGTGATTGCGTCCATGCAAGGAATCCATATGTCCTCAGATAGGCCTTGGGCCATTTTCAGGCTGGGAAAACAACGCATCATTAATGGCGCATACGTTTGGCAAAAGCTCCTCCAATCAGGGGCTAAAGTAATCAATGGTACTGATGCACCTGTAGAACCCGTAAATCCTATTCCCTGCTTTTATGCCTCTGTTACCAGGAAAACCCTGCAACAAGAACCAAAGGGCGGCTATGAAGCAGACCAAAAAATGACCAGAGAACAGGCCCTTAGGTCTTATACCTTAGATGCTGCTTATGGAGCCTTCGAAGAAGATATAAAAGGGTCCTTAACCGTAGGGAAAATAGCTGACTTTGCTATCCTCAATCAGGATATCATGACCGTACCAGAAGAGGAAATCCTGGAAACTAAAGTTCATATGACCATAGTCAGAGGAGAAATCAAATATAAGGCTGAAGAAAACCAACTAAGTACCAGATAGACATATGGCCAAGATTTATCACTTATCTACCTGTAATACCTGTCAGAGAATTCTCAAAGAACTAGTCCCCTCTGAGGAAGTAGTCCTCAGGGAAATAAAGTCTGAACCCCTTACAGCTGAAGAACTGGATGAGATGCACGCCCTTTCAGGCTCCTATAAAGCGCTTTTCAGCAGGCGCGCCATGAAGTACAGAAGCATGGGACTAAATGAGATGGATCTGAGCGAAGCTGACTACAGGAAGTATATACTGGAAGAATACACCTTCCTGAAACGTCCCGTCATCATAGTTGGAGATCAGATTTTTATTGGGAATGCTAAGAAGGTAGTTCAGGCAGCCAAAGAGGCATTACCCTCTTAATCATAAATTCTCCGCCAATTAATTAAGTGAATGGAAGAGAGAAAGCTCCCTATCAATTGGTAGCTGATGGGAAGCTTTTTTTCTGCAGATAACACTTCAATCTTTAAATGATTACTCCCCCTCCCTAGCTGGGTAAATTCTATGAGTGGCTCTTTTACACTGATGGAAGCAGTAGGAGAATTACCCACGTAGTCAGGTAATCCCCGGTAAGATCTCACTAGTTGAGTGTGGAATACCTGAGGATCTTTATAGGTTAGATTCACGAGTTGGAAGGTATCCCTCCTGTACCTCATGGTCCAGCTGGTTTCCCATGGCATCTCAGAAGAATCAGCCCTGGCTAGTACACGCCTCTGTCCTATGGCTAAGCGAATGCGGGTATTCGTTTGATTTCTGATCAGAAACAGCGTTCCTTCTGTATTTCCTAATGCATTCCCTAAAATTAGCCAGCGAGAGGTATCTGCTTCCGGTCTTCCTACCGGCTGAAAAATGACATTATCTCTGTTATCATCTGCTATAATCTTCAGGTACTTAATACTCCTGTCTTTCCCAATCTTCAGTTTGGTACGTTTATAGGTAGGCTGGGAAGATAGCTGACATATGGGCCAGCTCAGTAGATAACAGAAAATGAGTAAGAAGCTGTATTTTTCTACAAATAAGGTTCTCTTAATTCTCATCAGCTGGTATTCAAGGGGGAGCTAGTATCTCCTAAAGATGAGGCTTATCCCTCAATAGTAAAAATACATACGGAAGAATTTTTTCTCTACCTACCTTCTACCAAACCACTATGAAAAAGGCGCTACTCTCCCTGTTAGGACTCCTCTTGCTAGGAAGCACCTATTCTCAAGACCAACCCAATATCATTTTCATTCTCATAGATGATCAGAGATATGATTTTTTAAGTTACCTGGATCACCCATGGGTAGAAACGCCCTATATAGACCAGCTGGCTGAGCGGTCTATCTTTTTTGATAGGGCCTACGTAACTACCTCTCTCTGCTCTCCAAGTAGGGCCTCTATTCTCACAGGTCAGTACACCCATATACATAGAGTGTTGGATAATGACACCCCTATCCCGCCAGATATGATCACCTTTCCTCAGGTGTTACAAAAAGGGGGCTATACTACGGCGTTTATAGGGAAATGGCATATGGGCGGGTCTGATTCAAGTCCTAGAAAAGGCTTTACCCACTGGGTATCCTTTAAGGGACAAGGTGCTTATGAAAATCCCAGCCTGAATATTAATGGTACCCTCTCTCAAGAACAGGGATATACACCTGATATTCTCACTGATCAGGCTATTTCCTTTCTGGAAAGCCAGGAGAATACAGAAAAGCCTTTTTTTATGTATCTCTCCCATAAATCCATACATGAAGATTTCACGCCAGCCCCCAGACATGAGGGAAGGTATAAAGAGGTATCCATTCCCCCTCCTACTCCTATGGAAAATCAAGTAGAAAAACCTCAATGGGTGAAACGCCAGCGCAAGAGTTGGCATGGGGCTGAGAGAGAGTATAGCATTCAAAACTATGGCTCCTATACCTCATTCTTCCAAAAATATAGCGAATGTATGCTGGGCGTAGATGAAAGCATAGGAAAACTGACAGAGTACCTCCAACATACAGGGCAGCTAGCAAAAACCGCCATTATATACTTCAGTGATAATGGCTACCTCATGGGAGAACACGGCCTCATAGATAAACGGGTGATGTATGAGGAAAGCATTAGGGTACCTGCCTTCCTGCATTGGCCGGAGAAATTCTCTGAGCCTGTGCGCATGGATAATTTCTTCTTAAATGTAGATATAGGGCCCACTATTCTGGACATGGCTCAGCTAAGTATCCCTGAAGACATGCAAGGAAAATCTATCTATCCCTTACTTAAGGGGGAGGATATCCCCTGGCGCACTTCATTCATATATGAATACTTCAATGATCCTAAAGCAGTACAGACCCCTACTATGTTCGGGCTACGAACGCAGCGGTACAGCTACACTACCTATTATGGTGTTTGGGACCTCTTTGAGTTGTATGACCTGGAAAAGGACCCTGCCCAAAATGATAATCTGTTAGGGAGTGTTAACTACGGCTGGAGCTATGGAGACTTTCTAACGTATGTAAAACGTCAGCTTCCTAAAGTTTATCCAATAGTGAAGAAGTTAGATGAAGAACTGACTAAGGAACTGGCATTACTTAGAGGGAGCAGAATCCCCAGATGGACTAAATAAAATTGCCGGTATGCAGAACAGCTATACTGTCTAATCATACCGGCTATCGTTCTTAATCTCGTTAGTGATAAAAGGATTACTTCCTTACACTAGCTAATACCTTTTCCTGAAGAACCAACTCTCCGGGAGCATTATCTACAATTTTTGCCCATCTAAGAATACCCGTAATAGGGCTGATTCTCCTTAAGATGGTATCCCCGAGTTCCTTCTTAAAAACTACGTGGGCCACTCTTCCTTCAATAGAATTCAAGGGAAGCTTTTCTGTGCCTAACTTGGCAGTTGAGCTCCCTTTACGTGCTTTACCTCCATTCTCTTCCAGCAGCTTTACTGTTTCAGTAAAAGCAGACCAGGGGAGAAGGGACTCACTTTCTGGAAGATTATCCACATAGATTCCTTCATCTGTTACCATACGTGCTGAAAAAATGGTTTTTCCTCTCTGACTGGTGCGGAGCAAGGGAATTTGAGCAGGATTGCCAACTTGTTTAAATCGTTGGACGATCTTGTCTACTACAAAGTCGTGCATATCGGATTCCTATTCGAATTTGGTTGTTAAGGTAGCAACCCGTCTTTCCGAATGCTGAATCATAAGGATCAGGACGGTATAGGATAAGGGTAGATTTAGTTATTATTACATAACTATTTATTGAACAAATTAAATAGTTCTTAAACTAAAATAAGCCCCTTTGGTACGAATCCCCCAAATTGAGCCTCGTACCTACGCTTTGCTTGTTTGAATAGTCAGTATGCTTGTGTTAATGGTTCATTTATCAGGGCGAATGAACCGGACGGTTTAGGGAGTTTTTAGGTATTTCGAAATACTTATTGTGTGTTAATTCCTGAAAGAGTAGCAGCATAAATAGATCTTTTGTTCTAGTTTCCTCTACAGCCCCTCCACAAAACCCTTATGGGCCAGCTTATGCTGGTAGGCATCTGTAAATAGTAAAGGCCATTCAGGGTTTCCCCAGAAGTTAATGAGCCAGCTGTCTCCATCTCTGAGGCCCCAAAAGGTAATGCCAAACTGCAAGTCGGGCGGAATAGTCTGGTATGCCTGCACGATCTCCCTCATCCTGTCTTCCTGGGCTTTCGCTCTTTCTCCCGTGAAGGTACTGATGTCTCCATCCGGATTTACTCGGATGTCCACCTCTGAAAAGTGAACCTTCAGCCCTCTCTTCACCAGTTCATCTACGGCAAACTGTATTCTGCTTATCTCTGGAAAATTGTAAGTGATATGCATTTGGAGTCCTACCCCATCTACAGGGATACCCCTTTTTTGAAAGTCGTTCAGCATGGCCAGCATATTAGTAAGCTTGGCCTGGTCCCAGACAGTTCCGTAGTCATTATAAAATAGGAGCATATCAGGATTAGCTTCCCGGGCATATTGGAAGCACTTAGCCACATAGTCAGTCCCCATTCTCTCTAGGAAAACGGTCTCCCGGATTCCTCCCTGGTCATTGAAGGCTTCATTCACCACATCCCAGCTAGCGACATCCGTCCCATACTTATTGACCACTGTTTGTATGTAAGACTTCACAATCTCCTCAAACTCTGCATCTGTCCCCTCGAAATTCTCCAGCCAATCAGGTACACTCTGGTGCCAGACGAGTGCATGTCCATGTACCCGCATACCCTTCCTCCTGCCATAGTTCACCAAGGCATCCGACGGTCCCCAATTATAGGCAGTAGGACCTGTATGGATGATATTTTGCTTCATCTGATACTCTGCCGTCAGACTATTAAACTCCTTATCCAGGACATCTGTATAGGAAAAAAAATCCAGATAAGCAGCTTGGGTAGCCATACCTACTGGAAATGAGGCCGCTTCTTTCAAACTTACTTCTGGCGTATAACCCGCATCCACTGTAGGGATAGTAGGGGTAGGCGTATCTGATTGGCCATCTGAATTCTCACAGGCCAGGATACATATAGAAAGTAAAATGATAAAAGAATATCTCATGAGGTAGTTATTGTGTGATCTTAAAGATTCATTTTCTTCTTTAAAATACTACCCTTAGTTAATAACTGCTCCCTCTCCACCTATTTTAGTCCCCTATTCAGCCCTAAGCCTAAAATTTTTTTAACAAACACAACTCGCAACCGTTCCCGACTATAGTATCCCATAATTTTTTTATCATAGGCAGGAAAACCTTCCTATATTCATGGAAAGACAAAAAGGACAGATGAAAAAGTATTTCCGTTTTCCAGGATACTACCTCCTGGTAGTGCTTATTTTCTTTTCCTGTAGCACTGATAAACAAGTAAAAAGAAACTATACAAAATTCCTGGTGCTCACTACGCCTGAGAGCTGGAAGAATCCCCTCACCTCCCCTCTTCTCAACCAGCTGAATGAGGTGGCCCAGCAGTTCCAAGCTGGTATAGATACAGCAAACGCTAAGGATATTCTTAGCCTGGAACATTTGACTAGTTATAGTACCATTATTTTACCCGCCATCAATCCTAATACCTTCTCTCCTTCCGCTCAAAACGCCCTTGAAAGATACGGTCAGGGAGGTGGGGGCATTATGGTCTTGAATGCAGCTACACTCCAACCCTATACGTGGCCATGGATGCAAGCTTTGGGAACCCGCGAGTTACCCAAACAAGAAGTTGTGCAAAAAACCAGCGATGAGGCCAGCACCCGCTATTTCTACACCAAATCTTATGGAGGTGGGCAGGTAGCATTGAGTAGGATAAGCCAAGGAGAGACAGAATCAGCAGATTTTACCTCTTCCTTAACCCAGGTACTGACTTATCTCATAGCGGATAATACGTTTTATCCTTCCCGCATTTCCCTACCAGAAGCACCTGATCCTAGTAGGTTCACTAAAATAGTGCTGGATGAAAATGACGTAAATGAGCCCATGGAATTGGCTGTTCTTCCTGATGGGAAAGTTATCTTCATTGAAAGAAGAGGAAAAATGAAGCTATATGATCCTGAGAAAGGAAAGAGCAGGATACTAGCTAACTTTGATGTGTGTACAGAAGGAAACTACGAAGATGGGCTTTTAGGGCTAGCCTTGGACCCTAACTTCACAGAAAACCACTATCTGTATTTATACTACTCCCCTCCATGTAAAACCACAGAACAATATCTGTCCAGGTTTACCATGGTAGGAACAGACTCCCTGAACCTAGCTTCCGAAAAAGTGATGTTAAAAGTTCCTGTACAGCGAGAAACCTGCTGTCATTCAGGAGGTTCTGTCACATTTGATAAACGTGGATACTTGTATCTTTCTACAGGAGATAATACCAGTTCCAAGGAGTCAGATGGGTATACCCCTATAGATGAACGCCCGGGTAGAGGTCCCTTTGATGCCCAGAAGTCTTCTGCCAATACGCATGACCTTAGGGGAAAAATCCTGCGAATTAAGCCTCATCCATTTGGCCATTACACCATCCCAGATGGTAATCTATTCCCAAAAGATGGGTCTGAGGGAAGACCTGAGATCTACGTAATGGGAGCTCGTAACCCCTTCAGAATTTCTGTAGATGATGAAACTGGCTTTGTGTACTGGGGAGATGTAGGGCCTGATGTAGGAGAAGACGGAAAATATGGCCCTCAAAGTTATGATGAATGGAACCAGGCCAGAAAACCAGGCTTCTTTGGATGGCCTTACTTCGTAGGGAATAACCAGGCATATTTCGACAGAGATTTTACCAGAGATCAGGTAGGAGCCCCCTTTAATCCGGCTCTCCCTGTCAATAATTCTCCTAATAATACAGGCCGACAACAGCTGCCTGAAGCTAAAGGCGCATTTATCTGGTATCCAAAAGCCTATTCTCAGGAATTCCCCATGCTGGGGGCAGGCTCTAATAGCGCCATGGCAGGCCCTATTTTTTATGAAAGGGAAGACTTTCAGAATTCTAACGTAAAGTTTCCCGCTTACTTTGAAGGAAAGTTATTCATATATGAGTGGGCCAGAAGCTGGGTCAAGGTCATCAGCATGAATGAAGAAGGAGATCTGGAAAAAATAGAGAACTTTCTCCCCAAAGAAGAATTCGTGAAGCCTATAGAAATGGAGTTTGGGCCAGATGGTGCCATGTACATACTAGAGTATGGACAAAATTACTTCATGAATAACCCTAAAGCGAGACTCACCAAAATAGAGTATGCTAATGGGAATCGGCTACCTGTACCAGCCATTACTGCCAGTCAAAAAGTAGGAGCAGCACCCCTTAGTGTAGATTTTTCTGCTGAAGGCTCCTTTGACTATGACCCAAAAGATACCCTTAGGTATGAGTGGTATTTTACTGATTCAACAGAGGTTCAGTCTACCGGTAAAAAGGCTTCTTTTACCTTCAAAGAACCAGGTGTCTATCAGGTAGAAATGAAAGCGATAGATCTTTCCGGTGAAAGCGAGCGTATCAGAACTACCATAAAAGTAGGGAATCAACCCCCTAAGCTAGCCATCTCCCTCACAGGTAATACAGATTTCTACCTGGGACCGGAATCTCTACCCTATGAAATCTCTGTCAATGACCCTGAGGACCAATCACAAGGAGGTATCAATCGGGAAGCACTCGATATTCAGTTTGCCTATGTGAGTGATGGACATGATGTAGAAGTAGTACTAGGAGAAAAAGGCCTCACTAACCTTGCCAACCTAAAATTCCTGAAAGGCAAACAGCTCATAGCAGGCAGTGATTGCTCTTCCTGCCATGCTATGGATCTCCAGTCCGTAGGGCCTAGCTATGAGATGGTAGCTGACAGGTATGCCACAGATCCAAAGGCGATAGAATACCTGGCTGGAAAAATTATCAGTGGAGGTAATGGGGTATGGGGAGAAAAAATCATGGCAGGACATCCCCAACACAACTTAGTAGAAACCCGTGCGATGGCCAGATACATTCTTTCTTTGTCTACCAGAGGGTTAGATAATAGACTTTCTCCCAAGGGTTCCATCAGCACCACCCAGCATGGAGAAGGGGAAAACGGAGCTTATATACTTGCTGCTACCTACACTGATGGAGGAGCTAACGGAATAGACCCTATACAAGTCAGAAAACAAATGATACTTAGGTACCCCAGGTTGTTAGCTGAAGAAAATGACATTTGTAAGAATGTATACAAAAGAATGGCGGGAGAAGCCCGAGATAATCTGGTCTACGTGCTCAGAAAAGGCGGATACCTTGGCTTTCAGGAAGTGGATATGACGGGAATTAAACGCATAACTGTACGAGTACATCCTAGCTCTACTGGCAGGTTATCAGTGAGAATAGGCTCAGAGGAGGGACCAGAAATAGGTAGTATTTCCCTGAGAGGTACTAATAGCTGGGAAGAGAAAAGCGTGCGTATTTCTCCCCAAGAGGGAAAGCAGGCCCTATTCCTGGTAGCTAGTAAGGGAAATAACGGGAGAGAACAAC
>JBCCLI010000185.1:0-12158 GCA_039026975.1 Bacteroidota bacterium
CAGCCACTGTGGGCTTAAATAGTGGGAGAATACCCATATGTAATGACTACGGCACCTTTGATCATCCCGGATATGATTATTTGGGGAACTACCAAGATGATGCCTGCCAGGCTGCCGGGGTCAGCCACCTGGACTACAGGCTAGTGATGGGAGATGGAAATAAAGGAAAGGTGCTGGAGCCAAAAGACTTGCTTGAGTTTCAGGCAGAAGTAAAAACCAATATGCACGCTTTTACCTGGTCAGTCTGGGAAAATCAGTATGTAGAGTCTTTTGTGTTGGAGCGCTGTACCTTGGGAGGAACCTTTGTCCCCATTTATGAAGAAATAGGGACCCCTTATTCTGGCCATACTAGTTACAGGCATGAGGTTATAGCACCTGAAGGAGAAGTTTCTTACAGAGTGTTACTCAAACAGATACAAGGGGACTTACTCATCTCAGACACCATAACCTTTGCCCCTATTCCCAATAGTATAGAAGCAGATAGCCTTACGCTTAAAGCATGGCCCAATCCCTTCCTGGATCAGCTCAAGCTAGAAATAGGTAGCCCGGAAAATAGCAGCTTCTACGCGCTGATCACTAATGAAAATGCGCAAATCATTTGGGAGGATACCTTTGAAGGGACAAATAGCTATTACGAGAAAACACTTAACCTGGGACATCTTCCTTCCGGGATCTATTATCTCTCTGTTAGAGGAGAGAGAGAACAAAAACACCTGAAACTCATCAAGAGATAGGGAATAATTCCTAAATAGCCTCTATATTCACCCTTCTTTTGTAGCGTTCAAGAATATTCAGACCATGCATTCTATCCGGAAAGGATCACTTCTGATCATTTGTTGGTTGGGCATTTATGCCTCAGTTTCCGCTACAGTTACTAAAGATTCTCTCCAAAACATGTGGGCTATTTCCTCTGGAGTGGGTTCCCTACTCACGGAAGAACATTCCTCAGATCCACACTTTCTCAGATTTTCTATTGATAGTTTTTATGTCAGTACCCAAGCAGGAATACTGGTAAGTGGTAAGTACCTGCTGGAAGGAGATAGCCTTCTCTTCCAGTTTGAGCGGCTGAGCGTGGAAGCTACCATAGATTCAGTAGTGTATTCCGTGGAGGATGATCAGCCTGTTTTTGACTTCTTTTACAAAGGGGAAAAACTGGCTAGTCAAAGTATGACGGACATTCAATCCGAAAGAAGAGTCATAATCTGTCAGGTAGAAAGGCAGGCAGATGAAGGCTACATCTTTTCCCATGCTGGGGGGATTATTTCCATAGAAGAGAGAAGCTACACTAAGCCTTCTCCCTTTTCTTTTTTGGATATTCTGAGAGGGATACTGGGAACAGTAGCCATGGTATTTGCTGGCTGGCTATTTAGTGAGAATAGAAAAAAGATTAATTGGCGATTGGTAGGTTCAGGTCTGGTTCTACAATTGGTCTTCGCCCTACTAGTTCTGAAGGTTCCATTTGTGAAAGATGGGTTTTCAGCTATAGCGGGTGCTTTTGTAGAAATTCTCAACTTTACCACTGCTGGCTCAGCTTTTCTGTTTGAGGGCTTAGTAGCAGATGTGAATAAGTTTGGTTACATCTTCGCCTTTCAGATTCTCCCTACCATTGTGTTCTTCTCTGCTTTCATGTCCCTGCTGTACTATCTGGGGGTTCTTCAGAAAATAGTTTATGGCTTTGCATGGTTGATGAAGCGCACGATGAAGTTGTCAGGGGCTGAGTCCCTGGCTGCTGCAGGGAATATTTTTGTAGGCCAAACGGAGGCCCCTTTATTGGTACGGCCATATTTGGAAAAAATGACCCGCTCTGAGATCATGTCTCTTATGACAGGAGGGATGGCCACCATTGCTGGGGGGGTGTTTGCTGCTTATATAGGCTACCTGGGAGGAACTGATCCTGTTCAGCAACAGCTATTTGCTACCCACCTGCTGTCTGCTTCCATCATGTCAGCACCAGCAGCCCTGGTAGCGGCTAAACTCATAGTTCCAGAGACCAAGGAGGTGCTCCAAGACCTCTCCGTTCCTAAAGAAAAAATAGGCTCTAATGTGCTGGATGCCATTACTAACGGCTCCAGGGATGGCCTCAGATTAGCCGTGAATGTGGGGATCATGATCATGGTCTTCATTGCATTTATGGCTATGATCAACTACCTTTTGGCTTCTCAAATTGGGAATATTCACATTGGAAGTTCTCCTAGTCTCAATGAGACCATAGCAGCTGCTACTGATGGGAAGTACCAGTTTAACTTACAGTACCTCCTGGGCATGTTGTTTGCTCCCATAGCCTGGATTATAGGCGTTCCTACTGAAGATATGGTCGTGATAGGGCAACTATTAGGAGAAAAGACGGTGCTAAATGAATTTGTAGCCTATGTCTCTCTGGCCGATCTTAAAGATGCAGGAGCCATTGTGCACTACAAATCTATTCTCATAGCTACTTACGCCCTCTGTGGTTTTGCTAACTTCTCCTCTATTGGGATTCAGATAGGAGGGATAGGAGCATTAGCCCCTAGCCAGCGCGTAACCCTAGCCCAATTAGGAGTAAAGTCCCTCATAGGAGGTACCATAGCCGCTTTTATGACGGCTTCTTTGGCGGGTATGCTGTTTAGTATTTAGAGAAGAGTTTTCACGCAAAGGCGCTAAGTCGCCAAGAAAAGTAATATCTCTTTGCGGCTTCGCCCCTTTGCGTGAATAAATGGATTCCGTTACACCTCTACTATCAACCCCACATCTGGTGCTATTTTTCCCATACATACGTCGGGGTGTATGTCGGCTAGTTCTTCCAGGCCTTTCAGTGTTTGGAAGGTTAACCACTCTTGGGTTTTAGCAGCAGTTTGCATGAGGAACTTGGCAGATAGCTGGTCAAAGCCTTCCTGTCCTATTTCTGAGACCCTTTTCTGTACGTGAGAAGGTGCAAAGAAAAACTGGCTTCTCCCCTGAATGATGCCCGGCTGTGGCTTGGTATTATCCCAGTGGGTAAGTCCTACATTAATAGTGAACTTCATATTGTCCCCCAGCAAAGTGTGGAGACCTGCCATCACCTTGGCATTTCCAGACATATCTACTATGACAGTAGGAGTACCCGGATCTATCTTCTGTAGATCATCATAGGTCAATACTTCATCATAAATATTAAATCCTTTGACAGCTTCCAGATTTCTGGCTGAAGTCATCCCTATCAGCTTGGGAGAATTCTCATCTGCTTTGAATGCATAGGCTGTACCCGTACTGGTTTTACTCGAAGCTGACAGAATGATGATTTGCTCCGCTCCATACCAGTCATTCATTTGTACGGAATCCCAAATACAGTAAGCCGTCAAGTGCAGTGGGAACAATAGCATCCTGGCTCTATCATAGACTGGATTATAATTCGGCTCATTCAATACCCTGCGATACAGATTGTACACCTTGGGAAGCTTGGCTCTATGCGCTGAACCGTCAATTACCCTGCCTTCTCTCACCCCTACTGCCTTCATCTTTACGTATTTGGCGGGGGGAAAGTAGCCGAAGAGCTTATCTCCTACAGGCACTTCAGGATGCTTAGACTCAGTTACCTCTGCAAACCCCCAAACCGGAATAATGCCCCATCCTTCTGTTTCCTCGCCCATAGGAGGGAAGAAATTCCAATAGCCAATCATATCTCCCGCCGCTGCATAGGTGATATTGTTAGCCGTATAGGCAAACTTCTGGATCTTCACCAGGATTTCACCCTCCTGAATCTCTAATTCTTCCTTCGGCATTTCTACTAAACGATTCTTAAAGAAAACGTCTCTTTTAACTTGTAGTTGGGGGTTACTCATACGGGTATCTTGGTTGTTAAGTCTTTTTCCGAACGCTTGTAAATTTAGGAGGGCGGGTACGGAGTTTTTACGTATCCGTCCCATGATTTCCATCTTCTTTGTATCACTCCTGTCCATTTCTGTGATCATTTTCCCAAAGCCATCCAGTCTATTCTCTCTCATCCAGCGTCGGAGCTTTTTGTCCTTAGACCAGGTAAACTGATTTAACATCTGCGTCTCTGTCATAGGGACCCAGTCGGTAGCATGGTTAGGTAGCTGGACTACCTGACAGATTTTATTTTTGGTAGCTACATCCTTGTAGTTGGCTTCTACATAGGCTATCATAGAAGCACTAAAGGTGGGCTGATAGGATCTAATTGTTTGGGGAGTGATCAGTTTTTCTTCAAATATAGGCTTCATCACCAGATTGGTGAGGGCAGAAGCAGAACAGTCTACGTGTATGTGATTGGGCGTAGTGGGAAGTGTGCCCTGCTCAAAGATGATCTGATCAGTTTCTATCCTTTGGACACGCCCCAACCTGATGATATCTCTTATTTTTCTAAGGGCTTTAACTTCTGGCTTACTCACTGTAGCTCCATGGAACATTTTCGGGAAAATATCCTGATCTATCCTTATGACTACTTCAGCAGCTTCCAACTTTTCATACATATCTTCTATGGACTTAGCCGTAGCCATAGCTTCCATTTGGTCCGCCTGAGATCCCATAGTTCCTTCAAAAAAGTCCATGCCAGGTTGGGTATATTGGCGGTTGGTCAGCCATGCGTCCCTGGGCATGATCCAGCTTATCTTATCAGGATCAGTCCCGTTTTCCAGAAGATACAGACAAGCATCTATACCTGTCTTCCCTCCTCCCACTACTACATAGCCCTCGGGATCTTCCTTAACATCCACTAAGCCGTTGATAGGCATGAACTGAACTCCCTCTGCTATTTCAAAATTAGGGGTATGAGTAGCTGGTACTGCAGCTTGATAGTAAGTGGTATCCACTACCTTTTTCCTAACTTCTACCTCATATCTCTCACCCGTTTTTAAGGATTCAAATTTGTGTTCTCCTTTATAATCACATTCAGGGAAGTACTGTATCCTTCCAGAAGGTAGAAAGGTCTCCTCCATGACTGCATGATAGTAACTTTGAATCTGGTCCAGGTTAGCCAGGCTATGGAGGCCCTTATTCATCCCGGATTCATTGATAAGTCCATCACTCAGTTCTCTCGAACTTACTCCGTAAAAGGTGGAAGGCTGGTGGAGGGTCACAAAGGGATAGGCAAAATTCCAGTGTCCTCCGGGTTTAGGGTTTCTATCTACAATCAGGATTTGATCTTCAGTGGTTTCTGCAAGTAGCGTATCTACAAATGCCATAGCAGTGGCACCACAGCCGATTACGAGGTAGTCCGTTTGAAGCATATGAGGAAATAAATTAGGTAAAGGAGTAGTTCCAGAAAGACGAAAATACGCTTTTCTTTAGATAATAGAAGAATATTCAGGAATCGTCTACTTCAATATCCTTAGTTCTATGAAGTACTCCCACTTGATAAGATCATCATGGCTGAGTTCTTAGGTTATTTTTTCTTCAGCCAGTAAGGCGGTAGAGGTCTGAAGGTTTTCTTCTCCCTATGTCTTGAATAGCTTGTCGCATCTATCCATAATTCGCTGGAAACAGCTTTCTCTCTACTAATTCTATGATGGTATGAAGAATGATCATATGTATTTCCTGAATCCTGTCAGAGGTAGTACCCGGGATTATCCATTCGATATCTCCGCTACCTGCTAACTTTCCGCCTGATTTTCCTAATAGGCAGAGAACGGTCATTCCTCTTTCTTTTGCAGCTTCCACTGCTTTAATGATATTAGCGGAATTACCGCTGGTAGATAGGGCTATGAGTACATCTCCGGATTGGCCATAAGCTTCTACTCCCCTGGAGAAAATATGGTCAAAGCCATAGTCATTTCCCACGCAGGTAATATGCGTAGGATCACTGATACAGATCACGGGAAGCGCCTTTCTGTCTCCTCTGAAACGTCCTGTAAACTCCTGGGCAAAATGCATGGCATCACAGGCAGATCCCCCATTTCCACAGCTAAGCACTTTATGCCCGTTTTGGAAAGCATGACTAATGAGAGTAGCTGCTTTATCTATGTGGGAGAAGTTAGCTTCTTCTGAAAGAAAGTCTGTTAAGAGTTTCTGATTATTGAGAAAGGCCTCTTTGGCTGCGTATTGGCTCATATCCATTAGCTAAATGAAGGGGCAAAATGACACAAAAGCCTACACTTATGCAACACCGCTAAATTGATATTCCTCCATAGCCTGCCTGAAGGGGGCAAAGGAAGTGTATTGATGGGCTTGCCAGCCATATGCCAGGGCCGCTTCCACATGTCTCGGCGTATCATCCCAAAAAAGGATGTCTTTCTCTTCCAGCTTAAGTTCCTCTGTAATTAGGTGGTAATACGTAATAGCAGGCTTGGTATACCCAAGTTCACTTGAGAAAAAGACTTTCTGGAAATACTTTAGAAAAGGAAAGTTATTTCTAAAGTAAGCAGCTCTGTACTTTTCCTGATTAGAAGCCATATAGCAGGGGATTCCTTTAGCTGCTGTTTGTTCCAGGAAGCCCACCATTTGATCGTCTATATTGGCTTCCATCTCATACCACTGGTCTATGAAGGCATCTACTCCTTCATCCCACCCCCACTCATTCAGGTATGGGACTAGTACTTCTTTCAAGTCTAGCGTACCATTCATACACTTACGAAAGGGGCCCGACCAAAATTCCGACATACTCTCCCGAGAGAAGCCTCTTTCCTCTATCAGCATTTTCCCAAATCGGAAACTACTAAGCACGAATACACCATCTGCGTCTAATACGAGGGCTTTAAAGGTTTTGGACATGGGAGATGAGTGAATGAGAGAGTGATTGAATTTTGAATGACTGAATCTGGAGATGACTTAAACTTAGACTTAAACTTCAACTTAACCTTATTAGTTCTTTCGCTATGTGCTCCCATTCTTCTTCCAGACTTCCCTCAAATACAGGTTTCCTGGCTCTCCTATACCAATATTCTGCATTCCACTGATCTCCTTCTTCTCTGTGCAAGTAAGCATGTACCCAGGCACCCCCTTGTTCATCTCTGGAATCTGCCAGATCATGGGCCTTATGCCAGTCTTCTTTGTGAGCATACCATAGGGCTTGAAGGGCCAGGCTTAGATTTGCTGGCGGTGAATCTTGAGATAAACTATGAGTAAATTCTTCAAAAGTCATGTAGGGAAGTTAGAAGGAATATTCTGAAAATCTAGCTCCTGATAAGAATGCTTGCATTGTATCTATTCTGAGAAATTCTTAGTTTTCTAAATAACGCTATGAATATTATGATTGTATTCCGTCCCTGGAAGTACCTGTTTACCCTCAGTTTCCCGCTGTTGGTTTTTCTGGCATTTCAACTCAAAGGTCCGTTTTCATGGCTTCCCTTTGTCTATGCCTATATGATAATTCCTTTGTTGGAATTATTTATTCCGGCTGACAGCAGAAACATGAGTAAGGCGGAAGAAGCCCTGATTATGGATGACTCTGTGTATGATTGGATGGTGTACATCATGGTTCCTTTACAGTACATGTTCCTGGGATACTTTCTATGGATCGTAACCTATGTACCATTAGAACTATACGAGTTGGCTGGCCTGATTTCAGCTATGGGCATTATGTGTGGGGTTTATGGCATAAATGTAGGACATGAGCTTGGGCATAGAAGAAAATCTTATGAAAGAGTACTGGCTAAACTGGCCCTCCTTTCTTCCATGTACATGCACTTTTTTATTGAACACAATAGGGGGCACCATAAAAATGTCTCTACCCCAGAAGATCCTGCCTCTGCCAGATATGGGGAGGTAGTTTACAGCTTTTGGTTTAGGACCGTCATAGACAGTTATCGTTCTGCCTGGAGATTGGAGGCCCAAAGACTTAAAAGGAAGAAACTCCCCTTTTTCTCCTTGCATAATGAAATGATTCGTTTCCAATTATTTCAATTAGCCTTATTGGCTGTGATATATATTTCCTTTGGCTTAAAGACCACAATGATTTTTCTGTTGGTGGCCTTAATTGGAATCTTACTGTTAGAAACGGTGAACTACATAGAGCACTATGGCCTGTCTAGAAAGAAGAAAGCCAACGAACAATACGAGCGTACTATGCCTCACCATTCCTGGAACTCTAACCATGTAATAGGGCGTTTACTATTATTTGAGCTGTCCAGGCACTCTGATCATCACTTTATAGCCAGTAGAAAATACCAAATTCTCCGGCACCATGATGATACCCCTCAGATGCCTACTGGTTATCCTGGCATGATGCTGCTTTCCCTGCTTCCTCCTTTATGGTTCAGGGTTATGCATCCCAGAATTCAGGAAATTCAAGCCTCTTTAGTGGTTTAGGCATTTTCTCTATATGGATATATATGCACTAAGCCGGAAAGAATTCCATATCACGACAGATGTTAATCAATTACAGTTTGACAGGATACATGCCTATTTATCCCGCTCTTATTGGTGTCCGGGGATAAGTCTGTCTATGGTGAAACGTGCGGCTACTCATTCCCTTCCTTTCGGGCTTTATAAAAGAAAATCCCAAATAGGATATGCCAGGGTAGTTTCTGATTTTACACGGATAGCCTACCTGGCAGATGTGTACATAGAGGAGGCAGAGAAGGGGAAAGGATTAGGGAAGTGGCTGGTAGAGAGTATACTTTCCCACCCGGAGTTACTAGAGGTGGGTAGATGGATGCTACTTACCCGAGATGCCCATGGTTTATATGAAAAGTTTGACTTTAGTGCGCTGCTCATGCCAGAGATGGTGATGGAAAGAGTCATAGATAAAATGTAAGCATATGAACATAATCCGTGAAGCAAGGCCAGAAGATACTTCAGCTATATTAGATATCTACGCCCCTTTTATTCTTCACAGTCGTACCTCCTTTGAGCGAGAAGTCCCTTCTGTAGCAAGCTTTCAGCAGAGGATATCATCTATCCAGGAGCAGTATCCCTGGCTGGTATATGTGGTGGATGAGACCATAGCCGGGTATGCATATGGGAGTTTACACCGGAAGAGACATGCCTACCAATGGTCTACGGAAGTATCTGCCTATGTGCATGGAGATTTCCGCCGTAAAGGGATAGCTGCTGCTCTGTATCATTCTCTATTCGCATGTTTACGATTACAGGGATACTTTACGGCCTTTGCCGGGATAACGCTACCTAATGAAGCCAGCGAAAAATTTCATAAGCATTTGGGATTTAAGGAGATAGGGATGTATGAAAATGTAGGCTTTAAAATGGGGGAGTGGGTAGGTACTTTATGGTTAAGCAAACCCATCCAAAATGCCTACCACAAGCCCTCAGATATAGTCTCTTTAGCTAGCTTAAGAGGAACACACTCCTGGGAGAATGCCCTAGCTTCAGGTATCGGAGGGTAGAGAATGTCTTTCCTCTTGATATCCTTAGGTTGAAATTTCCACATTCATTTCGGTAATTGAGGAGAATAATAACCCAATCAACTACACTACTATATGGAAAAAATGGATCATTCACCTAACTATGTTATGAGAGGATGGCTATTCATGCTGAGCATGGTACTATTGCTCTCATTTACTGCTTGTGGCGGAGGTGCCAGCACAGCAGAATCAGAAACTGAGACAGAGGAGGCCGCTGAAGAGGGAGACTTGAGTTTTACTATGGAGGAAATTGAGGCCCTAAAGTCCAAGTTTACCTTTGATGAGGAATCAGGCTGGTATTACCACAATCACTGGAACCGCTCTTCCCCTAAAAGAAGAACCTTAACGGCAGACGTCATGGCCACAGGATATTTCATTCTCACTTCTAATTTCTATGCTAACAAAGGAATTAAGCACTCTAAAATCATTGCTACCATAGGGGAGAATAAAATCACGTCTGGAGAAATTAAGACCTCAGAAGATGATAACCAGACTGTAGAAGAGGGAGATAGAATCTATGAGACCATAAGGTATGCTAATTATAAGGATAATGGGATCTTTCAGGCCATATCCCAAAGTGGAGAAACCCCTGTAAATATCAGATTTGTAGGAGCTAAATCTTATAGTGACGCAGAGCTACCTAAGTCTGATAAGGATGCTATCAAAGACTGTTTCTACCTGTCTATCATCTTAAGACAAGGACTGTAACATATAATGATAAAGCCCTAGATCATCTGTATGTAAGATGACTGGGGCTTTTTTGAACGTTAAAGAATGATCCTAATGAAGCTGCGTGCCAGAAGTCTGAGAGGTCTATGGCTTGCCTGTTGGTTCATTCTCCTAGGTAGTCGAACCTGCCTATTCTCTCAAGCATCTGCTCCCTCCTCTCCTTTTATCTTGTCAGAACCTATAAGATCTGCCTATCCCCTTAACAGGCATCTGAGCTGGTATGCAGAAGAAGAACCCCTTAGCCTGACAGATATTAAGACTAAAGAATTCTTATCTCTTGACCGTCTACCTGAAAAGTTAGATCCAGGAATGAGTTATTGGGTTAGGATGGAGGTAGTCTCCAAGCTAGCTTATCCTGGTAATTGGAAGCTACAGAGTGCTGACATAGGCCTGGCAGACTTTTACTTTGTAAGACCGGGCGAAAAAGCCATCTATAAAAGTAGCGGGACATACAGGCCTAAAGTAGAAAAGCCAGAAAGTGAGTTCCACCAGACCAGCGTAAATCTAGCATTAAGAGAGAACGATAGCCTAAGCATTTATGTAAGACTCACAGAAATAGATGGATCTTCTCCAGAAATAAGCCTAAAATTATATGATCAAGAAACTTGGTATAAGATTATTCCTCAATCATATGAACTTGTTAGCATCTTCTTCCTGGGGATATTCTTTATCATGTTTGTGTATAACTTGATCCTCTATTTCAATATCTCCCAGAAGGCATATCTCTACTACTCCCTATATCTACTTTGTGTGGCCATCTTAGTGCTGTATACAGTAGGCCCTTTTCAGACCCCTCCTTTTGGAGATCCTGTTTTGCATATGCAACTTCCTTTCCTGGCATTTGGGGCCTTGAATATTTGCTACTTCCTATTCGGGCGGGCGTTTCTAAACACAAAAAATATCATACCTGATTGGGATACGTGGATCGTAAGATACCTACTCCTGAAAGTACTACTCATCTTCTTCATACAGCTAGGGATCTTGTTTACTTTTCAGTTGACCCTTTTTGGGGCCATAGAGTTTGGGATGTTACTGGCAGACCTCCTGATAGTGTTACTGATAACTTTCCCACTCCTAAGGAGGAAAAGTGTGACGGTAAATTATTTCTTGGCAGGCTCAGCTGCTGTGTTTGTGATAGGATTACCCTTAGCGGTCCTGGGAAATTTTTTTTCTCTCTCCTATCCCTACTACCTTTTCTTTACCTCCTTAGTGGTGGAAATTATCTTTTTCTCCCTGGGACTGGGATTTAGGCTAAGGAAGTTTGAAAAAGACAGGCTGAATGCAGAACAGGAAAAAAGGCAAGCCCAGGAAAAGCTAAATGAGGAGCTTACGAAGGTAAATGCGGCATTTGGGAGGTTTGTACCTCGTGAATTTATTAAAGCCTTAGGCCATGATTATATTTCAGAAGTGAAACTGGGAGATCAGGTGGAGAAGGAGGTGACGGTCTTTTTCTCAGATATACGCGCTTACACTACTATATCCGAACAGATGACTCCTAAGGAGAATTTTAACTTTCTCAACTCCTATTTTGGGAGAGTAGGGCCTGTCATTAAGAAGCACCAGGGATTTGTGAACCAGTATTATGGGGATGGGATTATGGCTTTATTCCTCCAACGTCCAGAGGATGCTATTTCCGCAGCCATTGCCATCCACATTACCCTTAGGAAGTATAATGAAGATAGAATAGCTAAAAGGAGGACTGCCATCAAAATTGGGATAGGGGTACATTGTGGGCCCCTCATGCTGGGGGTCATAGGAGATGTGCTCAGAATGGAAGCCAATGTAGTGGCTGATACGGTAAATATAGCTTCCAGAATGGAGGGCTTAACTAAATACTATGGTGCCTCTATCATCACCAGTGAGCCCACCCTAAAGCGTATACAGTACCCTGATAAGTTTCACTATAGATACCTGGGGAAGGTGCAGGTAAAAGGTAGAAAAGAACCCATAGGTGTATATGACTTTTTTGACGGAGATAAGCCTGCTATTGTCCAACAGAAGTTAGCCTCCCTAGCAGCTTTTAAAGAAGGACTAGAAGCCTATTATGATAAGTCTTTTGTGAAAGCAGCCCGACTGTTTGATCAGGTACTAGCCATTTTTCCACAGGATAAAGCTGCCAGATGGTACAAAGAACATAGTACCCAGCATATACTTGAA
>JBCCLI010000186.1:0-12134 GCA_039026975.1 Bacteroidota bacterium
ACACCCTGTACAGAACACATGATGGTTCCCCCTGCTGAATTTCCTTCTTTCCGGATCTCATCAATGAAATGATACATCTTCTCCGCCATCTCAGGAACTGGGCAGTGGGTAGCCTGAGAATTATGCCTTGGAAACTACCTATTCCCAGGCTACCCACTGCCCAGTTCCTGAGATGGCGGAGAAGATGTATCATTTCATTGATGAGATCCGGAAAGAAGGAAATTCAGCAGGGGGGACCATCATGTGTTCTGTACAGGGTGTACCAGCAGGCTGGGGAGAACCTATTTATGCGAAACTCCCTGCCGACTTAGCATCTGCTATGATGAGCATAAATGCAGTAAAAGGCTTTGAGATAGGGTCAGGATTTGAAGGAACTAAGCTAAAAGGGTCAGAGCATAATGATTCTTTTTATATGGACAAAGACAAGGTGAGAACCCAAACCAATAACTCAGGTGGCGTACAAGGCGGAATCAGCAATGGAGAAGAGATCTACTTCCGGGTAGCTTTCAAACCCACGTCTACCATTATGCAAAACCAGCAAAGCATCAATGCAGAAGGAGAAACCGTAACGGTAGAAGGTAAAGGAAGGCATGACCCCTGTGTAGTCCCCAGAGCTGTGCCAGTAGTGGAATCTATGGCTGCTATCGTACTCCTGGATCATTTTTTACAGTTCAGAGCTAGAAAATTCTCCTGATTTTCAAGTTTAGGGTAAGAAACATACTTTCAATCACATTCAATGGTAAATAGTTAAGGATTATTCGTGATTTATTCTCCATAAAAGGAGAATATATTCGCCCTTAGAATAGTATCTTCGCTCCAAATATATACGCTATTTTCATGCCAAAACATTCTTATAATTACGGACTTGTAGGCAACTGTGCCTACCTTGCCTTGATAGACACTGATGCTAACGTAGGATGGCTATGCTGGCCAAAATTTGATTCTAGCTTTCTCTTCGGTGGCCTACTGGACAGTACTAAAGGAGGAGAGTTCTCCATTCAACCTGCCTCTGAAAAATACTCCTCTCATCAATACTACATAGAAAACACAAACATACTGGTAACAGAATTTACCTGTGATGATGGCAGGTTTAAGGTAGTAGACTTTGCTCCACGCTTTTATCAGTATGAGCGCTACTACAAGCCCCTTCTTCTAGCACGTAGGGTAATCCCATTAGAAGGTACGCCCAGGGTAAAAGTAGTATGTAAACCTATGGGTAACTATGGGGAACTCACCCCAGAGCTCCTTTTTGGGAGTAGTCATATACGCTATATGGGACTAGAAAGGCAGGTAAGACTTACTACTAATGTAGCCCTAAATTATGTGGCAGAAGAAAGACCCTTTGTCCTGAATGAGAATAAGCACTTTGCCCTTACATGGGGGATCCCCCTGGAGGCAGAGCTAGAAGGTACCTTAGACACATTTTATACCAAAACCCGGGCTTACTGGAACAGGTGGGTCAAGCGTACTTCCATAGGACAGTTTCACCAGAAGGAAGTACTGCGCTCAGCCCTGGCGCTTAAACTCCACCAGTATCAGGATACAGGGGCCATTATTGCAGCTACCACTACCAGTTTACCGGAGTCCCCCGGAAGTACACGGAACTGGGACTACAGATACTGCTGGATTCGTGATGCGCACTACACCCTGAAAGCCCTCACTAATCTGGGCCACTTTACAGAACTGGAGCAGTATGCACACTATGTGGAAAATATAGCCCTGAACATCCCTGAAGATGAACGCTTCCAGCCCCTTTATGCCATTAATGGAGAGGCTCGGCTCACGGAAAGAATTATCCCACTTAGCGGGTATCACGGAAATAAGCCTGTACGGATAGGAAACCAGGCCTATGAGCATATCCAAAATGATGTGTATGGCCAAGTGCTAGTCTCTCTTCTCCCCCTCTTTGTGGATAGTAGGCTGGTGCAGGAAGACAAAAAGCACCTACTCCCCCTGGTAAAGAGAATTCTCAAGAAAATAGAGTCTACCATGGATGAACCTGATGCGGGTCTATGGGAGTTCAGAAATAAGGCACAACTACATTCTTATACCTTTCTCTTCCATTGGGCGGGAAGTAAAGCCGCCCTCAAGGTAGCAGAGCTATTCCAGGATTATGAGATGATGGGTAATGCAGAGAAACTGGTGAAGCAATCTGTCCAAAGAATAGAGAACTGCTATGATAGGGAAAGAGGCGTATACACACAGGCTGCCGGAGTGAGTAACTTGGATGCAAGCTTACTCCAACTGGTTACCATGAATTATCTGGACCCCGCTAGTGAGCGGGCCCAAAAGCACGTTAGGGTGCTGGAAGAAGCCCTTAAAACAGATGAAGGTCTCTTCTACCGCTACAA
The DNA here is from genome assembly GCA_039026975.1 of Bacteroidota bacterium. GTDB lineage: Bacteria > Bacteroidota > Bacteroidia > J057 > J057 > JBCBKZ01. The sequence continues at coordinate 2,352 of JBCCLI010000186.1, forward strand.
ACATGCAGATGACTTCGGGAAGCCGGAAACTACCTTCCTCATCTGTGGGTTCTGGTACATTGAAGCATTGGCCTATCTGGGAAGGATGGAAGAAGCCATTGAAATTTTTGAAAAGCTCATTTCCTACTCTAACCACTTAGGCCTGCTAAGTGAGGATGTGGAAGCTAAAACAGGAAGTCAGTGGGGGAACTTCCCTCAAGCCTATAGCCACGTAGGGTTGGTCAATGCCGCTTTTGCCATTAGTAAAAGACTTGATACTCAGCCATTTTTATAAGAATTTTTAGGTTTCCCAATCTGCTATGTAGGTGGATTGGGATTTTTCTTATTTTACGCCCGCTTACGCCATAAATCCGTTGAGTCGCATGCCAACTACCTTACTACTTCAACTCTCCCAAGATCATTCTGTCTGTCTGTTAGCGCCTACCCCATTTCCTACCTCCATCTCCTCAGATATGCTACAGACCATAGCCCACGATCAATTGTTAGGGTGGAGTCAGGATATTTCTCACAAAGGAATAGAACATGTCATCCTAAGCGGGGAGCCTACCCTATTATATGAAGATGCTTCTCACATGATAGAAGGGATTAAAAATATTTTTGGACTTTCTGATACAGCTATTCACAAGCTCCACTATGCACAGGCGCTGGGGTATTATTATCCAGCTTATGAGCCAGAGGCAGCCTCCCAGAATATGATAGTGCTGTATGCAGGAGATAGCCTTCTTTTCAGTGTCCTTTCTGGGGGAAGGGTTATACGGGGGCAGCATCAGCTAGCAGGTAATCTGGGCGAAAGCCTGATCAAAAACCCGGGATTAGAAGGAAATACCTATCAGGTAGAACCCCTCAAACACTTTGTGAGTATCCAGGGACTTAGGAGAGTTACCGGCTCTCTACTGCCTCAATTTCAAGGGACCTCTCCCCTACTTACACATACCCTATCTTCTTTATCAGTAGCTGATTTTCAGCAGGCCCTCCAGCAAAAAGACGAGCTAGCCCAGCTTATTGTAGCGAAAATGGGGAAAGTGCTAGGGACTAAATTAGCTGACCTTATGTCTACCGCTAGTCCAGATCAAATCATCATTCACGGCCCCTTAGCACAGTTGGGCGCCCCCTTTTCTGAGGCTGTTCATGCCAGCCTAGAACATCATGTTCTGGAAATCTTCAGAAAAAAAGTGAGTATTCATCTTAGCCCATCGTCTCTATCTGAGAAAATCATCGGAGGATGCTTGGCCTTCAAAAAACAACAAATACCTACTGTCTAATGAACAGGTAGGAGGCCTGGGATGGCTACTTGGATATCATTGGAGAAATATATAGTTTGCGCAAACGATTGCACATTTATGAAATCTGGCAAGAAAGAACAGGTGACCATACACGATATAGCCAAACAATTGGAAGTAACTGCCAGTACCGTTTCCCGTGCCTTAAATGACCATCCCAGGATCAGCAAAGCCACCAAGCAACTCGTAAAAGAAACTGCCAGAAAACTCAATTACCAGCATAATCACCTCGCAGCTGCCCTGAGGAGTGGAAAAAGTTCCGTCATAGGGGTGATGGTTCCCACTGCAGATAGATATTTCTTTTCTTCCATTGTGAGAGGAATAGAAGACGTAGCTAGCCAACGCGGCTATTCTGTAATGATCTGCCAGAACTATGATACAGAAGAAAAGGAAAAGAAAAACCTGGAGGTACTATTAAGATCTCAGGTGGATGGAATTATGGCTTCCATAGGTAAAACCACCGCTGACTTTAGCCATTTTAAGCAGGTACTTGAGAAAAGCATTCCCCTGGTACTGTTTGACAGAACTACCCCTAAGCTAGATGTGCATACGGTTACCATTAATGACTACCAAGGGGCATATAGCGCCACGGAGCATCTCATTCAGCAAGGATGTAGGAAGATCGTTCACTTTGCAGGTCCACAAAACCTGAATATCTACCAAGAACGTAAGCGAGGTTATATACAAGCCTTACAAGATGCCGGAATTCCAGTAAAGGAGTCTCTTATCATTTATAATCTCCTCCAATTTGAAGATGGCGTGAGAGATGCCAAGTATATGCTCCAACTACCAGAAAAAATTGACGGGTTATTCTCGGCCAGTGACTACGCTGCTATGGGGGCTATGCAGGTACTTAAGTATGAAGGGGTACGCATCCCTACAGATATAGCTGTAGTAGGATTTATGAATGAGCCCTACACCTCCTTCGTAACCCCCTCTCTGAGTACGGTGGACCAGCGTACCCAGGAGATGGGAAAACGTACTGCCGAGATCTTTTTTACGCAAGTAGAAAAGGACAGCGGAAATCAAGACCTATCAAACGTAGTATTAGAACCAACCTTAATCATGAGAGAATCTTCAAGAAGAGCATAAAATTTTTCAGAAGTTGTGCAATCGTTTGCACTTTTGACTATCAACTACCTCACGCTATGAAAAGACAAAAAGACCATCAACTACTTCAAGCTATTTCCCAGTATGACGATCATCAGGCATTTGATGAGCTATACCACAAATACTATGAATCCTTATGCCTATTCTCACACTCTATCATCCATTCCAGAGAACTGGCAGAAGAGGTGGTCTCAGATGTATTTGTAAAACTGTGGAAAAACAGGAAGAGATACCTGGTACGCACCTCCCCAAAATCCTATCTCTTTAGCGCCACCAGAAATCAGACCATAGACTACCTCCGTAAACATCAACGGGAGCAAAACATATCCTATTCACTGCCCACATTCTATGAGACTCATACCCTCCCTACTTCTTCCCCAGAAGATGATTTCATCTTTCAGGAGGTAGCTCAAAGGGTTAACTGCGCCATCCAGCAGCTTCCCCCCAAAGGAAAACATATATTTTTAATGAGTAGAGAACAGGGCCTTAAGTATAAGGAGATAGCCGAGAAACTGAATATTTCCATAAAAACAGTGGAAACTCATATGAGAAGAGCACTCATTCATCTTAGGAGGGAAGTTCTTCCTTATACATAAGCCTTAGTGAATGTCTAAAACATTCTGCTATCTTAGGGGTAGTAAGAACAAATCAGTACGAACATGAAGAAGTATAAAAGGCCCATCATCACTGGTATACTAGGGATTACTGCATTTTTCAACTTTCTGGCATTTGTATCAGAAGTAAATGAGAATGGATTTACTGGGAGTGCAGGAATGAGTTTCGCCTTATTCCTATTGTTCTGCGGACTCATTTACTCCATGTATAAAAAGCGATAGCTTATATCTTGCTTCCTGTTCCCAGCCACCACCCGATTTTGTCAGGATCTACCTCAGCTCCCTCACTGTGAGCGTATGCTTACAGGGATAGTAGCTTTGGAAAAATCACCCTCCTACTGTCGGAATATACATTTACCCATGCGGTTCTACCTCTATTTTATCTTACTCAAGTCTTCCTCACGCATAAAATCTAGCCCCTTATCTTGCTCATATCCAATCCTAGTCTGTGTCAACTCCTGCCAATAGAACCTAAATACAAGCCCATTATCATCATCAGTAGAAGCCACAATATGATCCCACTGTTCTGGTAAGTTATCTGGGGCCTGTAGGAGGAAAAAGTGTCGGCGAGCCAACTTGCCATTGTGAGGATTATCATATATAAGCTTTCCCAAAAATCTGATCATCTTCGCATGTGTAACGCCTGACTCTTCCTCCAGTTCCCTAACAGCTGCTTGCATAATTTCTTCTCCATTTTTTACACCCCCACCCGGTATTTGGGGTTCCACCTCTGGATAATCAACATGATCAAAGACAAGTACCTGTACATTAGGCCCTTTTCTTCTCAGCACATATACCAAGACTTTTTCTTTTGTAGGTAGGTTTTCTTTTGATGTCATCAATCTAAATGTAGGTACAACAAACTCTCCACTTTATCTTAATAGACGAGATAAGCGAGAAAATGGCAGTATGAAAAGGGAGAATTAGGGCTAGATGCCTAATTTATGAGAGAATTCTGAGCTATTCTGAAGAAAATTAGAGAAGTTCAGGCTTCTTACTATGCATTCTCACAAGAACCTACGTTTTTCAAGCTTGCACTCAGTTATATGCAACACCCTCTCTTTATTCTAGCGGTCCTTTTTTCCATCATCATTCTATGTGAATGGCTTAATAGACATACCTTTTTCAGAAAGGTAGGGACTACCTTAATGGTTATTTTAGTAGCAGCGGTAACTGCTAATCTGGGAATTATTCCTTCCGCTTCTGATGCCCCTCCCCTTTATGGCGGAATTTTCACCTACTTAGCTCCTTTGTCCATCTTTTACCTCCTTTTGGGGGTAAACCTAAAAGATCTGAAAGAGGCAGGTCTTCCTATGATCATCATGTTCGGGATTGGGGCCGTAGGAACTGCCAGTGGCGCCTTACTGGCCAGTTTTCTATTTGGAGAATCAGCCTTACTCCAAGAATACCTGGCTCCATTTGCTGGAATGATGACAGGGACCTATATAGGGGGAAGTGTCAACTTCAATGCGATAGCGCTCGAATACAATATGATGCAAGAAGGTGCCTTTTTCGCAGGGACAGTAGCCGTAGATAATATTCTCACAGCTCTCTGGATGATCACTTCTTTGGCTATGCCCATAGTCTTACAGAGATACTTTCCTCGGAAAGAAATAAAGATGTATGCTGAAGAAAGTGGGAAAGCAGAAGTAGAGGCTCATAATGAACTAGAATGGGTAGATCCATATCAGTTGGCCCTGCTTGGATTTTTGGGAATTCTCGCCCTTTGGATTTCCAATACTGTAGCCGACTGGCTGAAAGAAATAGGCATACAGTTCCCCTCCATTCTCGTTCTTACTACCATAGCCTTGATTTTGGCTCAGTTTCCTCAGATCCAGAAGATACAGGGCGCCAAATTACTAGGGCTTTTATCTGTATACCTTTTCCTGGCCGTCATAGGCGCCTTTTGCGAGTTTGCAGCTCTCAGCCAAATAGGCGAACTCGCCATGCTCATCCTGGGCTTTACCACTACGGTGGTTCTGGTTCACGGGCTAGTGGTTTTTGGGATAGGTGCCCTTCTCAAACAGGACTGGTCGCTCATAGCGGTAGCCAGCCAGGCCAATATTGGGGGGGCCTCAACTGCTATGGCCTTAGCTAAAAGCTTAAATAGACCTGGTCTCATGCTTCCGGGTATCATGGTAGGCTCATTAGGAGCTGGAGTAGGTACCTACATCGGGTTTTTGGTAGCGAAAATATTGGGCGCTTAGCTATTCTCATTCCTCCTTCTTCTTTGTATTTCTGTACATTTGATCCACCATGGGACCTGTTTTCATGCCACCCATCAGGTGAAGATGAATATGGAAAATAGATTGGTCGGAATCCTCATTATTATTCATGACCAGCCTGTATCCTGACTCATCTATTCCGTATTTTTTAGCTAAGTCCCAGGCAACGATAAACATCTTACCTAGCAGGTATGCACCTTCTTCTGTTAACTCATTAATGGTGGGAATACGCTTCTTGGGGACAATCAAATAATGTATAGGTGCCTGGCCTCTGAGCCGGGTAAAAGCGATGATTTCCTCATCCTTATAGTCCACATTAGCGGGTAATTCTCCATCCTAAATTTTCTCAAAAGGTGATTTTTTGAGCCAGCTTTTGCTCTTTTTTTACCTGGTACTCCTCACGCTGAGAATAGCTGCTTAAAGCAGTGCTAGAAAATAAGAGGATGAGAGAAATGAGCTTTCTAGTCTTCACATTATTGATCACTATCTTCCTGGATTTTAGGGCCTAATTTAGTTAGAACTGCCACCTTATAATTACGTCCTATAGGCAGGGTAGCCATCTTGAGTGTTATGTGTTGGTGATCAAATGTCAGAATCTTGGTGCTATTCACCATAAATGACTTATGAATCCTGATGAAGTGAGCTTTGGAAACCATTTGCTCGAATGAGGAAAGTGTCATTTTAGTGGTGATCACACGATCCTGTAGGTGTACTTTGATATAGTCCCGTTGGCTTTCTACATAGTAAATATCTTTTGGGACAACTTGAACTTTCTGTCTTTTTTCTTTTAGGAATAATGGGACTTCCTGAATGGAGACTTCCTTTATCTCAATTTTATTGACAGCCTTCAGAAGTCTTGAAAACGAAATGGGCTTCACCAGGTAATCTAACACATTAAACTCATAGCCTTGTAAAGCATATTGGGGGTAGGCAGTGGTAACAATTACCTTGGGTGAGTAAATCAAAGTGGAAAGAAAATCGAACCCTTTGATACCCGGCAGATGCAGATCCAAAAAGATTAGGTCAATTTCTTCTGCCTTCAACATACGCAATGCATCAGTAGCTTTATAGTAGATTCCCTTAAGCTCCAACAAGTCGATCTGACTTATATACCCAGCCAGGAGTTCAGCAGCTAACGGCTCATCTTCAATGATCAAGCATTTTATTTTTTTCATGTAAACTCAATTCAAGATGCGTATAAAAAGTATTATCCCCTTCTTTGGTTTCCAGCACATGAGATTTATACTTCAGCTTAAGCTGTCTTCGGAGGTTAGCAAGACCTATTCCATCATTTTGAGGAGGATTAGTTTTCCATTCAATACTATTTTTAATTATGAATGTGAGAATATCATTCTCAACCTTAGCGCTAATCATGATAGATGGATCCTCAGTAGTTTCTCCTACCCCATGCTTAAAGGCATTTTCCACTAAAGGAAGGAGTAATAAGGGACCGATTACATATACAGGATCCATTTCTTCAAGATTGATAGATACATCCAGTCTTTTCCCATATCTAAGTTGTTCGAGAGAGATATAATCTTTGATAATCTCTATTTCACTCCTTAGCGGCACGTAATGCTTACTAGTTTGGTAAAGAACATATTTCATAAGATTACTAAGCTTCATGATTGATTCTGCCGTTTTATCAGACTTTTTTCTGGCCAGGGCATACAGATTATTCAGGGTATTTAGTAAGAAATGAGGGTTGGTCTGGGATTTTAGAAATAGTAATTCGGCTTCTATTTTCTCCTTTTCCAGACGCTGTGTTTTGGCTTCTGAAGCCACACTTCTTTTATACAGTTCTACAGAACTTAATACCCCTGAGATGAGTAAAATATCCACTAACCCAGCAGAAATAGTGGGAATGCTAAAAAGAGATTGTGTTTCAGGATTTGAATGGTAAGCTAATGGCAAGGTGACATATACAATCCCTATCCTGTATAGAATTATCGCAACTCCTAATCCCAATAGGAAGAGGATAAACCTAATAGTCAAGTTGAGGCTAGAAGATAGCAAGTAAAATATGAGCCAATAGGCAAAAAGAGCTTTGACTGGTAAGGTAGTCAACTGTGCAATCAATGCTTCTTGTAACAGAATGATGGATTCCACCTCTTTATATTGAGTGCTTACGCTTACCCAACTGAACTCATAGAATACCTTAAATGCCAGGTAGGCAACCCATATGGCCAAATGCCACCCAAATACATATTTCAAATCTCTACTCATCGTAAACAAAAATAGTTTTGCAGAGGAAATAAGTGAGTAAAGTCATCTCCATTGCCACTTACTATTGACAAATTCCATTCATCGTCTATAAAAGGAAGTTATTTGGGGAAACCTGTCATGTACCGATAGCTTTTATTCTCCTCCTACAGAACTGTTTTCTTGGCGTTTATGAATACATGCTTACATACGGGAAAGAAATATGCTCTGATTGGATTCGTATTGTTTGGGCTAGTGTCAATAGCACAAGGAAGCAACCAAACAACAAAGATTCTATTCGTGGGCAATAGCCTGACCTACACCCACTCAATACCAGATATCATAGTAAAAATAGGCTCACTTAACGGCAACCGAATCAAGGCGGAATGTTTGTGTAAACCTAATTATTCGCTGGAAGACCATCTAAGGAGCGGAACCTTGCAAGGGCAGCTAGAAGCCAACACATATGATTTCATCGTATTCCAACAAGGGCCCTCTTCACAAAAAAGTAGTGGGGAGCACCTCTTACAGTACGCTACAGAAATTAACAGGATTGTCAGAGATGCACATATAAAGGTGGTTACTTATATGGTATGGCCGTCAAAGGTGTATTACCAGACCTTTGATAACTCCATTGAATATTATCTGATGGCTAATCATGCTATAAAAGGGATTCTGGCACCTGTCGGCTTAATTTGGAAAGAGGTAGAAGATGATGGTATATTTTCTGTATACGGGGAAGATCAGTTCCACCCCTCGCTTAAAGGTTCCTTCCTTTCTGCATGGGTAATTTATCATTCTCTTTTTCCCTCGGAGAAAGCTTATCCATATCACAGACAGTATAAAAAATACCTTACCCAAACAGACTTTGACAGCCTAGTGTCAATCTCTGGAAACTACTTAATGGGAGAAGCATCCACCAGAAACATATATCAGCAGGCTGCTGAGGCATATAAGAACAATAACTTCCTCAGCTTTTTCCAAAAACTCCTTTGGCTCGATCTTCAATTACCTGAAAATCCCAGCGTTCTCTACAATTTGGCGGCTGCTTACACCCTGACCGGCAACAACGAAAAAGCTGTAGAAACGCTCCAACAGGCCCTCTGGTTAAATTCAGAACTTCCATTCGAATCTGAAGAAGATTTTTCTTCCTTACATGAAATGGATAGCTACCAAAGCATGGTAAAGTGGCATCAGGAATTAATTGAACCAAAGAAAATAGGTGTTACCGCATGGAAGCTGGAAGAAATGGATTTTCATCCTGAGGGAATTACCTATGATGCTGAGCAAGGCACCTACTACATAGGAAGTGTTCGAAAAGGAAAGATTATTCACATAAAGAAAGGGGGAGAATTTGAAGAATTAGACCTAACTGGAAAGCTTCAATCTGCCCTGGGGATGCAAGTCTACAATGGTCGATTATGGATTTGCTCTACGCCCATACCAGAGATGATGGGGTTTGAAGAAAGCATGCAAGCTGCCCTGTTATGCTGGGACATACAGTCAGAGACCTTGCTAACATCGTATGCTGCACCACATCCCAGAGCAATCCTGGGAGACCTCGTTGTGAGTAATTCCGGTACTGTTTATATCTCCAATAGTGATACTAAGCATCCCGTCATTTACCAACTGAATGATAAGGAATCAGTCTTGGAGGTCATCTATGATGGAGAAAATGATGGACTCATCTCCCTACAAGGCCTGGCACTGGACCATACGGATTCTTATCTTTTCTTTTCAGATTATAAGTATGGCCTTTTCCGACTGGAGCTATCGACAGGTAGTATTGAGAAAATGGGGTATAAATATCCACTAAAAGGGATAGATGGACTGAGCTATTATCATGGGGCACTAATTGCCATACACAATGGTCTCTCCCCTCATAGGATTATGAAATACGAGTTAAACAAAGGGCTAGACCATATAGAACATGCAGACTACCTGGAAAAGGCACTCCCTGAAATGGATGAACCTACTTTGGGAGTGGTTGTGGGGGATGAGTTCTATTATGTTGCCAATAGCCCCTGGGCATATTACGATGAAAATAAGAACATATTGACAGAAAAAATCAGTGCCCCCATCATTAGAAAATTTAGCTTAAAATGATGCTTACCTGATTAGGTGGACAGTTCAGAAAACTCAAATCACCTTTACTAGTATATGAGAAATGAAAGGCCTCTGTAATACTCCCTGGAATTGAGACCATCGGCTAAGTTTGATTACTTTCACACTAAGTCTGATGAATAATGAAGAAAAGTAGGCGAAAATTCAGTTCAAAATTCAAGTTCCAGGTAGTGCTAGAAGCCTTGAAGGAACGAGAGACCTTGGCCGAGATAGCCAAGAAGTATGAAG
>JBCCLI010000187.1:0-11967 GCA_039026975.1 Bacteroidota bacterium
CTAACCCAGGATGATAACTGCCTAAAGTCTATCAGCATCAACAAGGCTAACCTGCATAGACTAGATAATGATTTTACTGAAGGCTTACTATCAAAAGAAGATTATGAGATAGGGAAAAATAAGATAAACACCAGAATTTTTTCCTTATACAGAAGAATTATCTAACACACAATGTTCTGATTCTACCTTAGCTGAATCCGTGTGAAAATATCCTCAATGGAAAAGATAATTCTACCAATTCATCAATGTAATTATTAAACTAACATTCGCATGTATTAAACCTTTCTAAAAACATTTAGTCTACATTATCAAATTATTATATCTTAAAAGAGTTAAAATCGATAAAATTTGTATATTTATACAAATTTCTTCAGCACTATATCATATGCAGCTTAAGTTTACTTTTATTACTCTTTTGCTACTAACCTTTTCTCTATTCCTTCCTGATACCGTTCGTTCCCAGTCGTCAAAAACTTGGCAAAACTCTGAGTTGTGTCGTCTTCCTTTTGCTTCCTATATTGATACTGCCACTCAGAACTTAACCCTTACTTTTGATGATTATTTCAACAAAACCCTTAGGGTGAATGTATACGATAACATGGGCAACATAGTCATGCGCAAGGTGCATACTCCTAACACTAAAAGGTATAACTCCTACACCTTTACCGTAGAACACCTTCCCCCCGGAAGTTATAGACTGGAAGTAAAAACAGCACAGATGATAGGATATAAAAGGATATTTAAACCTATCTAATAACTATCCAGGGATGTAGGCTTCTATAGGGATAAAAAGAGGAATTCCTTAATTTGCAGTTGAATTACTGCACAGTGAAGAAACTAATCAACCAAGTTTTTGTAAATGATAAGTCGGTAGCCGTAGTCATTACGCTCAATGCATGTATCCTTTTTCTTCTGTCATTCAAAGAGTTAGCGGCCTACCATGACTTATTTACCAAGATTGACGCTGTATTCCTCCTGTATTTTCTATTAGAAGCCATATTTAAAATAGCTGATAACGGATGGAAGGCTTATATATCTGAAAGCTGGAATAAATTTGATTTCATTATTGTCATCGCCAGTTTCCCCTCCATTTTATTACTATTTGAGAATAATATCCCTGATATATCTTTCTTATTTATCCTGAGGATCATCAGGTTATTTAGGTTTTTCAAGTTTCTAAAATTCATCCCTAATATAGAAGAACTAATAGCAGGTATTAGGCGGGCTTTTAAAGCGTCTGTCTTCGTACTACTGGCCTTCTTTATTTATATGTTTGTAATTTCTATGATTAGTTGTAGGCTATTTGGAAGCCTGGAAGGAGAAGCTGCTACCCACTTTGAAAATCCTCTCATCTCCTTCTATAGTATATTTAAAATTTTTACCATTGAGGGCTGGTATGAAATTCCTGATACCATCTCACAGTCATTTGAAAGTGAAACAGCCCATTTTTTTACTAAGCTGTATTTTGTCTTGATCGTGATTTCGGGGGGTATCTTCGGACTATCAATTGTTAATGCCATCTTTGTGGAAGAGATGGTAAGGGATAATGATGATGATATCCGTAGGCAAATTTCAGATATAGAAGATAAACTTACTCTCCTACTCCAAAAGATGGATTCTCCTCCTCCCACTCAGCTTCTGTCGGACAATGAAGAAAATGATAGCCTAAAAACTAGTTGAAGAGGAAAAAATTCCGTACTATTATGTGTTAAGTCGCAAATTATCTACAGGAATATCCTCATGTAGATGATGCGTACTCCCCTAGCTTCATTCTCCAGAAACCTTTGCCTGTCAGTAGTAAGGATAACTATTAATCCTTCTTTTTCTACTAGCCATGAAGATAAGTAATCCATATTCTCGGATTACCCTGCATCTCCATAGGATAGATTGTACTTTATAAATTATCGCATACGGAAAATAGGTTAATGGCTCTTTTTTATACTCCAACTACCTCGATAAACCTTGAAGCTCTTAGTTCCAAATACTTACCTGACTTTCCTGAGAATACCCTATCAATTAGCCTAATAGGTTCTCTGGTAAGAACCCATATAAAAAAAACACTCCCTCCAGAATTACAAGTGGGGCGGGGACATGTAGAAAGTAAAGGATCTCTAAGTCCTTTCCAGGAAGTAATTATATATGACCCTTCCCAAAACATGCTGTACCAGCAGGAAGAACTTATTATTGTTCCAGAGAAAGCAGTAAAAATATCTATCCAGATAGTAGGTGCTGGTAAGCAGAATAAGTCAGGTTTTCAGCATGGAAAGTACCTAAGCGTCTTATGGTGGCTAGACGGCCATGACACGTGCCCCTCTACTCCTATCCAAAAATTAGGACAACTTCTTTCTGAGGAGGTTCCCCTATTCCCTTTTGATCTTATGCTGTTAGGGGAAGTATATTATGCGCCTTCTTACCAGTCTGGCAGACAGCTTCTCTCCTACAGGGAGACGACCTCATCCAATGCGCATCCTGAAAATATCCTATTGACTGTTATCACAGATTATGTAAAAGACATAGGACAGTCAGTCTTGGACATTAGCCTGGATGAATTTGGATGGGCTGAGAAAAAGACGCTTCCTCTACATGAAATAAATACGCTTCTTCAAGCTACTGACCACGCCAGGCAGACAGATTTAGTGCCTCAGGCTCCCTCCCTGCATACTTCCTCCTTAGCTGTATCCATACCTGCTGCCCTGAGGGCTGAAATAGAAAATAACGATATAAACCTTCAGGATGAAAACGGCAATACCCTTTTACACAGAAAGGCAAAGAGTGGAAATCTCCTTGAGGTAAAAGCGCTATTACGTGCTGATGCCGCCATAAGTATCAAAAATAAAGATGGGAATACTCCCTTACATGAGGCAGTTAATCAGAATCAAGAAGCGGTAACAGCTATCCTCATAGATTACGGGGCAGATGTTAATGCGAAAAACTACAAGCATAATACCCCCTTACACTATGCTGCCAGCATGAACCTGGATGAGATAGTCTACCTACTGATAAAAAAGAGGGCAAACATAGAATTAAAGAATAAGGAGGGCCTAACTCCCCTTCATGTAAGCGCTAAAAAAGGATCCTATACTTCAGGATTAGCCCTTATAGAAAACCGTGCTTCCATAGAAGCCAACACCTTGGATGGACTGACTGCTCTCCACCTGGCTGCCAGCCACGGGCAAGCAGAACTTAGCCAGTTACTGCTGGATAAAGGGGCAGACCTTAATGCCTTAACTGAAGAAAAAGAAAGCGCCTTACATTTGGCAGCTTCACATGGCCACGTCAAGCTAATTAAGCTCCTAATAAATAATCATGCAGATGTGTCTATTACTAATAGTAAAGGTGAAACTTACTTACAGTGCATATCGTATGCTTGAAAAGAAGGCCATGAGGTCAGTTGAAGATTTCACATAAAAGGCTTGACAGTTGCAATAAAAAGGGTGAGGAATTTCCTCACCCTTACTTTTTTGAAAACTAGGGGACTCTAGTCTAATCTAGACGAATCAACCCTAGCCCTTGCTCTTGTAATTCCAGGATTACCGTCCTGTTGTGATACAATATTACCACATTCGAATTATTTATTTATCTGATCTTTACGTATTTCTTTACATACTTATACTGCCGATATTTTTGCCATTCCCCTTCTACTTTAGGGGAAGAAAGCAGCATTTTCACTACTTCATTATTCACAACTATCTAACATTCAGGGATATACCATTCTACTTAGGATAAAGTAGAAATTAGCTGCTTGTAGGTATCATGCTACAAATGGCAAAAAAGAATCTAATTCATAACAACATTCCGACCAGACCTATTTTAGCGGAGAAAAAAATATTTGAGGAGAGGGATAGTTGGGGAAAAAGAGAGAAATAAAAAACTAGGGGACTCAAATCTGTATACAGATGAATCAACCCTAGCCCTTGCTCTTGTAATTCCAGGATTACCGTCCTGTTGTGTTACAATTATAGGCCGAAATATATTTCGGACAATGAAAATATCTCTTTATGCATTACAAGCATTCTTACAAAAATAGAAACCCCATTTAGTGTGTTAGGTACTCCCTTTAGGTGTACCTGTTTTAGGAAGGCATAAAGCGCTCATAAACCCAAAGCACATTTCCTGCCCTTAAGTCCATCAAAATCATGAGGTAAGAATCCATGAATATCCTTCCATTTCTTTCTCACCCTTTCCTACCTAGAGGCCAAAATATTTTTTACAGCCTGAAAAAGCTTACATAAATTCTTAATTGATGGCAATAAAATTTTTCCTCAGACTGTTCTTACTGAAACATAAGACAAGCCCACCAGCTGTTTTATTCCTACCTGAGAAGCATACCTGTATGTATTTTTAATGGAACTCCAGATAAGCTTACATAGCTAATAATTATGTGTTTATCATATTCTGGTTACCAGTAGTAAACCATAAATTTTCATATCCTCTAATCGTGGTGATATAGTAGTTTATGAGTAGAGTCTTTTATGCCACTCTCCTGCTTCTGATTTCTGTACCTGTTTTTTCTCAACGTAATGCTAAACCCGGCATTCACGAGTTTGTGAGTGTAGACAAGGAACCTGTCATCTTAAACCTGTTAAAGGTAAAACTAGAGATGGGATACCCTATTAAGGCCCAAAAAGCCGGAATAGAAGGAATAGTGTATTCCAGGGTGTTGGTCAGTGAAGAGGGGAAATACCTGGAACACGACCTTACCAGAAGGGCACATCCTATCTTAAACCAGGCTGTTAATCGTTTTCTCCCTAGCCTGGAATTTATTCCTGCCAAGAAAAACGATAGGAAAGTAAAATATTGGATGAATATTCCCTTTTACTTTAAACTAACGAAAGAAACCAAACACCTTGAACCCAGATTTGTGATTTACAGGGGGAAAGCTCGTGTGAGAAAAAATATTTCTCAAGCCCAGATGAATTTTGATAAGGCAGTGGAAGCCTTAAAACATCAGGATAATCAGCTAGCCCTTATTTGCCTAAGTAGGAGCATCAACATGAATCCCTCAGGTAAACATGCTGAAAGAAGCTTACTAAGGTTTAATGCCCACCTGGAAAGAGGGAAACTGTGGTTAAAGAAAAGAAAGTTTGACCAGGCTGAGGTAGACTTTACTGAAGCCATAGGCATAGGTATACAACATTCGGACCTCATTGATTTAGAGACTATGGCTACCCTCTATTTTCATAGAGGAGGAGCAAGGCTAATCATGATGAAATATCCTGAAGCCTTTAGTGATTTTCAGTGGATTATTTCCAGTTATGCGGGCTTTCCGAAGCAGCAGGAAGTGTATGAAAAGATGGGGATCATTCACTTAGCGAGTAAACATTATCACTTGGCCAAAGAAGATTTCATCTTGGCAAAAAATTTAGGGCTGTCTCCCTCCCTATTTCACTTTCATATGGGCTCCACCTTAATGATGGAAGGAGACTTTGAACATGCTGAACAGCAATTTAGCCAATCCCTCACATACCAACCTGTAGGGGATATTCTTATCAAATGTTGGAATAGCTTGGCAGAGCTTGCCCTGCTTTCCGAGAATCCAGAGAAAGCGCTCAATCTCATCCAAAATGGGCTAGAGACAGATACAGAGCACCCCCTCCCTTATTACAGTAAAGGGCTGGTTATGGAAAAAATTGGAGGGGATGCCGGCGCCTGCTCTCAATTTAAACTAGCCTTAGACAAGGGATTAATAGGAATGAAAAGAGAAAGAGCCCTGAGGTTCATTGAAGAAAACTGTGGAAAAACCTTAGTTTCCAATGACTAGTATAAGCATGTACACTTATATCTAATCAAATTAAAATAATTATTAATAATTATTTGAAAAATATTAATTACATATTTATTAATAATATTTTATTACCTTTTCAATTTTAGATTACAGAGGCTTTAAGCACTTGTATAGTACTATAATCTTTAAAAAAAGTGGCATTAAAAGGATTTTACTTATAAAAAAGAAAAAATTAAATTCATTTTTTTGAGAATAATTAAATTACTATGGATTCTATTTTTACTTGACTTACCTTTTTTAATACTAGAAAAATACTCTTTTTATTCCATTCAAGCTGTGAACTCAACAATTCTTTCTATAATAATTACCAAATGAGTATTGAATTTATTCACAAGCCAGTTTGTTTGGTATGTTTGTAATGCAACAGGAAAGTAATTCAACAATTACAAAAGCAAGGGCTAAGGACGGCTGCAAACAGATAGTTTTAGTCCCTTAGTTTTAGAGCAAGGGCTGGGGTAGATTCTCCATCGATGATGGATAGAGTCCCCCGGTTTTAAAAGGGGCGTAAGATGGAATAGCTTATTTGATCTTATGTCTTTTAGAGCAAGGGCTGGGGTAGATTCTCTGTCAATGACAGATCGAGTCCCCCGGTTTTTTTTTGCCCTTACCCCAGTTGGGTTTGTTCGGCCTCCTGTAGGTGGATAAAATCATGAACTTCCCTCACTAGCTCCAGAATTCGCTTCATAGAACTTACTTCCCTAAATAGTAAGGATAGATACTTTGGAGATTCTTTAAGAGTTACTCGTCCGGAGAAGGTCTGTACATAGGTAATCACCCTTCCAAAAGCATCTGATTGGTAAAAGGAATGCTCCCTATTAGCAAGGAAGAAACAGCGTAAGACGCCATTTTTTAAGACTATTCTCTCTATGCCGGAACGCTTGGCCATCTCTCTGACCCTGGTAGCGTCAAATAGGTTCAATACAGAGGATGGCATGGGGCCAAAGCGGTCTATCAGCTCACGCTGAATATCCCTCAGATCTTCCTCACTTTCTGCACCTGCTATTTTTCTGTACAGCCTGAGACGCTCAGGAATGCTAGGAAGATACTTTTCAGGTATGCGTATGTCTAGCTCTAAGTCTATTTGACAATCATCCGCAATTTTATCATTCCCTTCTTGCACATCTTCAGTGAATAGCTCAGAAAAGTGTTCTTCTTTTAGCTCAGTGATAGCTTCATCCAGGATCTTATGGTACATATTATATCCTAGCTCTGCTACAAAACCACTTTGCTCAGGCCCTAATAGATCCCCTGCTCCTCTGATATCCAAGTCTCTAAGGGCTATATGGAACCCACTTCCGAGATCAGAAAACTCTTCCATCGCTTTTAGGCGCTTTCTAGCATCCTGACTGAGAGATATTTCTGCTGGTGCCAGCAGGTAACAGAAGGCCTTCCGATTAGATCTCCCTACCCTACCCCGCATCTGGTGTAGCTCTGATAATCCGTATTTATTTGCCTGGTTAATGATGATAGTATTAGCATTAGGAATATCTAGCCCTGACTCCACTATGGTAGTAGCTACTAACACATCATACTGGGCCTCTATGAAACCGGTCATTACTTTCTCCAATTTACTTCCAGGCATTTGGCCGTGTCCTATTCCTATGCGGGCATCCGGCACCAGCTTCTTAATAGAGGAAGCCACTTCTTCTATGTCACCCACCCTGGGATGAATAAAAAATACCTGTCCTCCCCGCTTCAATTCATATGAAATAGCATCCCTTACCAGTTCAGGGGTAAATCCTGCTACAATGGTTTCTATAGGCTGCCTGTTAGGGGGAGGAGTGCTGATCACAGATAAATCCCTAATCCCTACCAGGGAGAATTGTAGGGTTCTGGGGATGGGGGTAGCTGTTAAGGTAAGGGTATCTACATTAGCTTTGAGCAGCTTCAATTTTTCCTTCACATTTACCCCAAAGCGCTGCTCCTCATCAATAATCATTAAGCCCAGATCCTTGAACTTCACATCTTTAGAGACTACTCTGTGAGTTCCTATGAGAATATCCACCTCCCCTTTAATCACCTTGGCTAAGGTTTGCTTAACTTCTTGAGTAGATTTGAATCTATTCAAATAATCCACGCTGACGGGCATATCAGCTAACCTCCTACTAAAGGTTTTATAGTGCTGCAAAGCGAGGATGGTAGTAGGAACCAGCATTACGGTTTGCTTACCATCTATGGCTGCTTTAAAGGCCGCTCGTATGGCTATTTCTGTCTTCCCGAATCCCACGTCCCCACAAATCAGTCTATCCATAGGGTAAGACCTTTCCATATCCTTTTTTACTTCCTCTGTGGTGGTTAACTGGTCTGGTGTGTCTTCATACATAAAGGAAGCTTCCAGTTCTTGCTGCATATAGCCATCAACAGAAAAGGCAAAGCCTTCCTGGGATTTTCTCTTAGCATAAAGAGCCACTAAATCAAAGGCCAGTTCTTTAACCCGCTTCTTAGTTTTAGCTTTAGCTTTAGCCCATGCAGCAGAGCCTAACTTATTCAGCCTGGGGACTGCACCATCCTTCCCTGTGTACTTGGAGATCTTATGTAGAGAGTTCACATTCACAAAGATGGAATCTCCCCCCTTGTAAATGATCTTTACTACCTCTCGTATATGCTCACCCACTTGTATAGTGTGTAAGCCGGCAAACTGGCCTATCCCATGCTGTACGTGTACCACATAGTCTCTGGGATTTAGGTCTTTTAGCTCTTTGAGGGTAAGTGCCTGGCTTCTCTTAGTATGCGATTTAGACTTATACCGGTGGTATCTATCAAAGATTTGATGATCCGTATAGCAGCAGATCTTTAGCTGATGATCCTGAAATCCAGCATGTAATTCTCCCAGAACACCCTCAAACTGTACTCCTTTATCTACCTCATGAAAAATCTCTTCAAGTCGGGTTATCTGCTTAGGATTATCTGAGAGAACATAATTACGATAGGTCTTCTGCTGATTCTCTATTAGGTGACCTGCCAAGAGAGAGAACTCCTTGTGGAAGGCAGGTTGGGCAGTACCTTTCCATTCTATTACTCTTTTGAGATCTGAAAATGCTGCCTTACTCCCCAGGTCCAGCACACTAAACAGCGCCAGGCTTTTCTCAAATTCTGCCCCACGCACATATATGTTATCTGGTGTCAAACTAGCTGCAGCCCCTCCACTCTCAGTAATCAGTTTCTTGTATTGCTGGGCAGCTTTTTCAAATAGCCTATCCAGATCGGCTTTCACAAATTCCTTATTCTTCAACCATACAAGAGTAGTATCTGATAGGTATTCCAGTAGGCTTACCTTTTCTTCCGTTAAGAGGTTTCTTTGAATGTTAGGGATGAGGGACACACGGTTCATGGTATCCAGGGAGGTTTGTTCCACCGGATCAAATGTCCTGATAGACTCTACCTCTTCCCCAAAAAATTCAATTCGGTAGGGTAAATCATGCGCAAAGGAAAACACATCCAGTATCCCCCCTCTAATAGCAAACTGGCCTGGCTCATACACAAACTCTTCTCTTTCAAAGCCATACTCCTCCAGGACCTCCATCACAAACTCCATCCCACAAGTTTCTCCCTGCTTTAGTTCCAGCGTATTCTTCACCAGGGAGCGTTTATTTACTACTTTTTCATTTAGTGCTTCTGCAAAGGTGATAATAAGCTGTCTACCTGTACGGGTATGGTTTAACTCATTGAGCACTTCTGCCCGCATGAGGACATTTGCATTGTCTATTTCTTCTACCTGATAGGGCCGTTTATAGGAGGCTGGAAACAGAAATACTTCCTTCCTGGGCATTAGGGTCTGCAAGTCATTTTGTAGGTAAAGGGCCTCTTCCTTATCATCCAAAATGACAAGCATATTTCTTTGCATAAGCCTAAAAGAAGAGGCTACCAGAAAAGAAAGTTGGCTACCAGCAAGACCCTTTAGCTGAAATTTACCCCCTTTATCCTGTTTCAGCTCCTCTACAATGGAGAGCCAGGTTTCATTCTCTTGATAGGCCTTAAGTATTTCTTCTATTTTCACCTTACTGAAATTCTATTGGAAACAGCTAATGCTCGTCAGCAGTAGTGGACACCACTCAACGAGCTATATTTTTGACAGCACGAATATAGTGAATGAATCATTTAGCTTGATAACCTTCTCTCAGATGAGAATGTTAAGATTGACCTAAAGATTACATCTGCGGAGATGGCATCATTCATGACTAAGTAGGATAATTTATCCACAAGCTTCCCACATTTCACACACATTCTATTCACACCAGACCCCGATTGTGTGGAATACCTCAACGATTATGGCTAAAAACCGTTTAACACAGTCCAGTTATCCACAAAAAAAGAGTGGAAAATTGTTTGCAAAGTGTGTAAACTGTAAAAAATTGATAATCAGGAAGATGGAATCACAGGAATAATTATTCCGATTTTCCGTTATACCTAAGGATAGCGTAACGCTTATGTATCTTCGACTGAAATAGGCTCGAATCTTACGGGAGAGACTAAGAAAGAAAGCCAACATTTAACAGGAAGGAAAAAGCTAATGGCGCAACCATACAATCAATCTGAAGAGGGATACCAGAAACAGGACAGTGGGAAAGTGAAAAACCTGAGTACACCGGCTTTTAGTGATGCCAAACTCCCCCCCCAGGCATTAGACATGGAGGAAGCCGTCTTAGGGGCCCTTATGTTGGAAAAGGACGCCCTTCATAGAGTCATTGATATTCTTCAAGTAGACATGTTTTACAAGGAGGCCAATGGATTAATTTATGAATCCATTCTTGCCCTTTTTCAAAACTCAGAGCCAGTAGATATTCTTTCTGTTAAGAATGTACTTTCTCAAGGAGGTAAGCTGGATAAGGTAGGAGGTGCTTACTACCTAACGGGGCTAACTAATCGTGTAGCGTCTGCCGCTAATATTGAATACCACGCCAGAATCATAGCTGAAAAACATATCCTTAGACAACTCATCAGTATCTCAGGGCAGGTCATCCACAAGGCCTATGATGAGACTACTGACGTGTTTGACTTATTAGATGAGACAGAACAGCACCTATTTGAGGTCTCTGAAACCAACCTGAGGCGTAATTATCTGGGCATGCCAGAGCTGGTTATGCAGACATTAGAGCGGCTGGAAGAAATACGTGGTAAGGACTCAAGCGTAACGGGAATCCCTTCAGGCTTTATTGATCTGGATAAGATGACTGCCGGATGGCAAAAAACAGACCTTGTTATTATAGCTGCCCGTCCCGCTATGGGGAAAACGGCCCTTACCCTTACCTTAGCCAGGAACGCTGCACTAAGATTTGGAGAACCAGTAGCCTTTTTCTCCCTGGAAATGGCAGGGATTCAGCTTACCCAACGTCTTATCTGCTCAGAGTCAGAATTAGACGCCCAAAAAGTACGTACAGGAAGATTAGAAGATTATGAGTGGAAACAGCTCATTACTAAAATAGGTGCTTTAAGTAAGTCACAGATATTTATTGATGATACCCCTGGCCTGTCTATATGGGACCTAAGGGCTAAATGTAGGAGGCTTAAAGCGGAAAAAGGCATAGGTATGGTCATCATTGATTACCTCCAGCTCATGTCAGGAAGCAACAATAAGAATACCAATAGGGAACAAGAAATAGCGGGTATCTCAAGGTCTCTGAAAGAAATAGCCAAAGAGTTAGATGTATGTGTGATAGCACTCTCTCAGCTCAGCCGTGCAGTGGAAAGTAGAGGGGGAGATAAGCGACCTGTACTTAGTGACTTGCGTGAGTCTGGTTCTATAGAGCAGGATGCTGACATGGTGGCCTTCCTGTACAGGCCAGAGTATTATGGGTTTGAAACAGATGAGGAAGGGAATTCTACCCTGGGCATGGCAGAACTCATCATAGCTAAGCAGCGTAATGGTCCGACAGGAACCGTAAAACTCCAGTTTATCGGACAATACGGAAAGTTTACTGATTGGAGTTTCGGGCCAAATGCAGAAATAGAAAACGCTTACCAGGAGTATAATACCCCCCAAAAAGGCGGTACTATTACCCGACAGTCCAAGATGAATCAGGATTTTCCTCCACCTAATCCTGGTCAAACAGGTAGTTCTGATGTACCCTTCTAACTTTAGTCAACCAAACAGGTAGCAATATTGCTAGATCAGGTAGCCTTTTGCTTTCAGCGCTGGTAATTGCTGACGAATCATTTTATATTCGTTAGAAATGCGCTAATCA
>JBCCLI010000188.1:0-11854 GCA_039026975.1 Bacteroidota bacterium
AGCTAGATCGCTATCTTCCTGACCGTCATTCACCTTGAAGGTAAAGGAATCACTTCCTGTCGCTCCCTGATTAGGGGTATAAGTCAGGTTAGGAGCTGTTCCGCTCAGTTGACCCTTAGTAGGACCGCCTACTACCATATAGGTTAATGGATCATTGTCTGCATCACTTCCTGTCAGTGTAATATTCACTGATGTATTCTCAGGGGTAGTTACACTCTGTGAGTTAGCTATAGGCTGAGTATTGCCTATTATTACCTCATCTACTACAGTAAAGCTTATGCTCAGTACATCTCCCTGATCTCCGTCTGAATCCATAGGCATAGCTGTCAGGGTGTAGGTACCTGGTGTAGCACCATTATTCACCCAGCTAAAGTAGTCCCCATTACTATCTCCAAAGAGGGCGTATGGAGCTTTACTCTCTGTGCGTGAATAGTTCTGTGCGCCTTCCAGAGTTAACACCACTTTTGCTACATCTCCACATGAATTAGCTCTCACATTCAGGTTAGCCCCCAAGTCAGCTATGTTGATCACCTGACCATTTACTAATGGCCCAATGTCATTATCGCTTACTGGATCAACAAGTGTGAAGCTTACTATACCTGAGATACACTGGACTTGACAGTCGTCTTTTTCTGTAACTGTTACACTAGCTGAAGCGTCCGTACAAGCCGTACCGCTTATGGTGTAGGTATATACTCCGGGTTGATCTACAGCAGGATTAAATAGGCCTGCTCCTCCGCTTAATGCGGGAGACCATACTCCTCCATTATCAGGCGTACCACCCAATAAGCTGAATAGATCAACAATCCCATCATTTGTACATACAGCCACTGCACCATCAGTTCCTGCATCTGGAGCAGCTTCTACTGATACTGTAACTGTAGCTGAAACGGGATCTGAGCATGCGCCGGAACCACTTACTGTGTAGGTGTAATCTCCAGCAATATCAGTAGATGGATCAAATGTTCCATTTCCCGTGTTCCATGATCCACCTTCTTCAGCATCTCCTAGAACAACAAATAAGTCAACTGCATCATCAGTTTCACAAAGCGTGATGGAAGTACTGGTTCCAGCTGAAGGCTGCTGATCAACACTAATAGTTAATGTTGAAGAACTTTCTTCGCATCCATTGTCTCCACCTACAGTGTATACATATGCACCCGCAGGATCACTGGCAGGATCAAAGCTAGCTGAAACAGGACTTCCTCCGAATGTCCAGCTACCGCCTGCTGAAGCTCCATCCAAGAAGCTGAATAAGTCTACCACTCCTTCAGCCTCACAAACAGCTACTGTTTCATCCGAGCCAGCAGATGGATTCTCTTCAACAGTTATAGAAACTATGGCACTACTTTCTCCACATGTACCTCCAGATCCTACTGTGTAGGTATAATCTCCTTCAGCATCAGCGGAAGGATCAAATGAAGCTGACACTGGGTTTCCACCAAATGTCCATACTCCACCCTGATCAGCATTATCTAGTAGCGTAAATAAGTCTACCACTCCACCAACCTTACAAAGGATAGCAGATGTGTTAGCGCCAGCTGATAGTGGCTGTTCTACGCTGATACTTAGTGTAGCAGTGGCTACTGCACAGACTGCTGAGTTTCCTACTGAGTATATATAGTCTCCTCCAAGATCAGTAGAAGGGTTAAATGTAGCAGACACTGGATTTCCTCCGAGTGTCCAGCTTCCTCCAGCTTCAGGATCACCACCAAACGTTAATAACGCTTCAAATAGATTGAAGGATGATTCATCGTTGCACACAGCTATTTGACCTCCGTTCCCTGCTGAAGCAGGGGTAAGGTCCTCAGTAACCACAATACTTGTCTCATCATCACAACCACTTGGGTTGGTGATAGTCAAGGTGTACATACCTGCTGCGGACACAGTAACAGTTTCTCCTACAGTAGATCCTACGATCACACCGCCATTAGCGGCTTCCCATGCGAAGGTAGCACCTATTTCAAAGGTAGAACTGCTTCCGCTTAACTCTATTTCAGGCTCTGCACATGTAATTACTGTAGTAGTAGAAGCAATCTCAGCTACCGGAAGAATGTCTTCCTCTGTAACTACTACTTCATCTGTTACCGGACATGATACTTCTACTATGCTTGCGTATAGTATCTTGGTATTAGACCCACCAATAGCATCCAGGGTAAGTTTACCATCTGTAACACTGATGATGGCAGCTCCTACCTGATTACCTGATGTACCAGGTCCTCCTTCTGGGAAGGTAAAGAAGTCCACCAGATTAATCCCTTCAGCATTAATGACATGACGGGTAATCTCAGTTGATTCGTTATCAGTATCTCCACCGGCTACAGTTACACTATATAAGCCATTGGGAAGTTCTATTTCCCAACTACCGGGGGCTGCTACTCCATTTGAACCAGCGTACTGCATGTGCATGAGGGTTTCTATTAAGAAATCTCCCCCATTTTCTCTATTTCTTCCATTTCCTGGAGGATTTCCACCAGTAGAAAGGTCCAGAGGCGTGCTAGTTCCGGGCACTACCCATCCGTATGTGTAGATTCCACTGCCCTGCCTAGCCTCAGTACGGTTAGCATATGCCTGACCATAATCTACTAGATAAGGTGCTGCTGGATCATCTGATAGTCCATCCTGGAAGTTGATGCTTATTTCATTTCCAGCCGCAGGAACACTGAGTGTGTAGGTTCCAGCTTCACTGACTGTGATGCTTTGGGTATTAGCTATAAATCCGTTAGGACCTTCCCAAGTATAGGTTCCAGTAGAAGTAGTACCTGTTAAGGTTACCTCAGTAGTGTTACAGCTTAAGAATTGATCTTCTCCTGCATCTACTGTACAGCTAATATTGCCTAGGTTTACTGTCAGGGTAAAGTCTCCGCTAAGTACAGCTCCGTTACAGTCAGTACCTTCTACAGTAATTTCTATAGGCTCTGTCTGATTGAAAGGTGCTACACCCGCAAATACCCCAGTCTCCTCATTAAACACTATCCAGCTAGGTAATGGATCACCATTTTCCTGGCTAGCTGTGTATGAGAATGTATTACCAGGATATCCTCCATCAAATGAGTCATTGATATCAAAGGAGAAGTTCACCCCAGCATCTACCTCAGCATCTGCTATAGGATTGAAGGATGGGTCAGCTACCGGCTTGATATTCGTCCAGTAAACCAAGTTATCATTCCAATCACAGTTGGCGGAGCCCTGTCCACAGCCATTTCCTATATAGTCTTGCACACTGATGTAGTGGTAAGGGATGATATTTCCCTCCTTATCATATACCTTATATACTCTAATACCTAGTAAGGTACCATTGTTACTACCAGAAGTATTCTGACCTGCAGTAGCCAGTTTAAATTGGCCTGTCAGATTCTCCCCATCGTAAGCCAGTACATCATCATTAGCCCCATTATTTAGCTTAGGAAGAATAGTCTGAAACCATTGTGGATCATGGGTAATAGAAATATCTGTACCCGGTCCTTGCGTTTGAGCACCTGCCGTTCCAGGGCCATGATAGGCACCTAAGAATAAGGCTCTCACCGGCTCAGACTGATCTACTCTTTCCCAGAATTCTGACAGAACGATATCTCCATGATATCCTGCTTCTATGTCTGAAATCAGTGGGAAGTCGGAACTTGGACTCGCGCTAGGCGTATTCAGTAATCTGTTAGGATTAGTGAGGTCATTATCCCCAACGATAGTTCTCATGTCAGTTTGGAAACCAAACACATCTATTACCTGCTGGGCATTGATCTCATTTCCTCCTTGAGAAACCTGCATATATCCACCTCTGAGCTCGGCAGTTGTACTCTGCTCATTATCAGCATTAGAGCCGATGGTCAGGGTTTGAACATATACTCCTTTATTCCCAGTACTCTTGATAAACGCTATAGGCATATCATGGAACTGTCCAGGCTGAATGGTGATTGGCAGACTTTGCTCATCATTATTCGGTAGGTCAAACTCAGTAGGATCTGAAAAGACCAAACTACTGATAAACAGCTCGCCTGTACCGTCATTGTGAATACGCATGGTATTCTCCTCTCTGGACTTAATGTTGTTTCCGGCAACATTGTTCCTTGAGAATACAAAACAGTCTTCCGCAGGGAATCCTATATCTGTGGTAGGAATCTTACGTAGGTTTTCAATTCTCACAAGAGCTCCTGTGGGCTCAAATCCAGGCTCAATATTTCTGGCAATGAATACCACATCCTGGTAATCAAATCCTACAGTATGCTCTTCTGTGGCAATAACATAAGCATTCTCTTCTCCAGGAAGTTCGTACACTCTTACATGCTGCCCTGAGGCAGAAGGATCAGGTGTAGTGGTATTAAGTGCATCCTGGCTAAACAACTGACGATTGTTGAAGAAGGGCCACTCAGAATAAAATCCAAACTGAGCATCCCCAGGATTGAAGCTTAGTACACCGTTAACTGGCGGTACAAGACTTTGTCCATTGCTAGTGGGTGTATTATCTACATTAAACAGTTCAGTAATACTGGAAGCATCTCCAGCAGTATACCAACCCACTTTCACGATAGGATTAGTGGAGGTAGGACCAAACACCCCAATCAGAGTAATTTCGACATTCCCGTCCCCAGCTTTCTTGAAGGTTTCTACATCTATTTCATCCCCGAGTAAGCTTCCATCTTTTATTGAATTATGGAGGACATTGGTAGCGTCATCATTATCTCCTACGTCTATTACTCCTTCTCCTAAGTAAGTATCCAGCACGTACTGTAAAGAAGGCTCAGCACTTCCTCCCAGTCCATCTGTACCTAAACCATTTAGCAAGACTTCTAAAGAAGGATCATTAGAGGCATTACTTGTAATGGTCACATTTGCGAATTGAGGTCCTTCCTCAGTAGGATCAAAAGTTACATTGAAAGTGGTCTGCTGACCAGGGTCCAATGTCAAATCTATTCCTGTTTGATCCAGACTGTATACGGCAGCATCTACCCCTCCTAAGGCAATATTAGAGATTACCAGTTCTTGGCTTCCAATATTGGTAATGGTTACAGTTTGGGGGCCTGAAGCTGCTCCATCCTGAACTTCATTGATAAACACTGTCTCTGGTGATACCGCAATGGCACTCTCAGTGATGGGGGCTTGGTCTGGTGTGATTAAGGTAATTCTATTAGCACCATACTCTGATACATAAATGTTACCTGTACTCACATCTTCAATCAAATCTAAGGGATTACTAAATCCGGTGAATCCAGGGATTCCTTCAATTTCATTGACTATATCCAGATTAGATCCTCCTGGCTCCAGGACAATGATGTCATCATTTTGGCTATATCTTACTACGAGAATTCTTCCTTGTAGGGCTCCGCCAAAGGCGTTACTTCTATACTCTATTACCCCATTCGGAGATTTATTTCTGTCAAAGTTATAGGCAAAACCTAAGTATCCAGCATCTGGAGCTACTCCGTTGTATCCAGCATTATTAACATCAGCATCTCCACCATTCAATACATATTTAGCTCTCAATGGATTAGGATGACCATAATATCCATTAGCAACTACCCTAAATAAATAGTCAAACTGGGTAGGCTGTATTCCTCCTATGTAAGGAATGGTAGGACCGGAATATGAATAGTTTGGATTAGGCGCTATATAATTCTGGTCATTAGGATTAGACGTGGGCGTATTGCCACCAGCTGCTGAACCGTTGGTAGGAATGTATAGCTGCCCGTTTGTATGCCAAACAAGGTCATAAGCATTACGAATCCCCTCAGCAAATATGGTCAGAGGCGCATTGACTGCAAAAGGATCATAAGAACCGTTGCCGTCTACAGTTTGTACATCTAAGGGTAAGTTATTAGGTAAGAGATCAATGTCTAACCTAAGTACAGCCGCAGAAAGAAGTCTTTCTGGTCTATTCCCCCAAGCACCGTCAGGAGCACCCATAGCAGAGTTACTACCCTGATTAAAGTATAGGGCACCATCAGGTCCAAACTCCAAACTGTTTGTCAGGTGGTCTCTTATAGATCTTGGAAGATTAGTTAATACCAACTCTTCATTCTCTAAATCATCTCCTGTTAGTCTGGATAGATTCCCATCCCAAGTAGGCGCATTTTGTAGTCCACCAGAGCTATGTGTAACCCAAGCTATCAGACTGCCATCATTTGTAGGTTCGAACACTAATCCAATAGCTGCTCTTGCACCACGGGCATCTACCAGGGTAGTAATTACTTCCTTGTTAGATAAGGTGGTACCTGTCATATCCCACCTATGGATTTCTCCTCCTATGGTCAATCCATATAGCTTGCCCTCAGGCCCTATATCTAGGGAAGTGTACCCATCACCTGTAGCCACTCCCTGATACTTTGTAAAGGTAATATCTGAGGGGTTAATTACAGCACAGCTACCAGTTGTGAAGGTAGACTCAAAGGGAATCATGGATTCTCCAGTGATGTCCAGGACTCCATCATTTATCTCAAAGCGATAAGTGGTATTGGAAATCAGTGGGGCATTTGGCACAAAGGTAATGGCATCTCCACCTCCTGTTCCGTTGACAGTACCTGCCACTTGGGTATTGGTTCCGTCAATGAGCAAGAATACATTTCCATCCAATGTGCTATTATCAATTCTTCCATTAGGAAGGATTAATTGCTCAGTAGAAATCCCGGCATTACAATCATTTAAGATTCCGCCATTTGCGGGATTAATAGCCAAGACAAAAGGTCTTGCAGTACCTGTAGAAGGGGTTATGATAACTGTTTGTAGCTTTGTGTTAAATCCACCATTCTTAGCATCCAGGGTAATTCTTCCGTCAGTTACATTGACAGTGACAGTATTGACCTGTGAGTTAGAAGCACCCTGGTTAGCTACGTAGTCTATAGCGGGTAGGCCCTCTACATTTACTACATATCTAGTCTCTGGAAGATTTTCAGGATCAGTATCGCCAGCAGTCACTATCACATCATACAAACCATTGGGTACTTCCACTTCCCAGATACCTTCTTCTAGGACCCCATTATTCCCATCCACATCATCATACTGCATGTGCATAAGGGTTTCCAAAAGGGTATTATTATCAGGATTGGGTCCTCTATTTCTTCCGTTTCCTACCAGGCTCTGTGGGGCAGTACCAAACTCATTCAACCACCCATAGGTAAAGCCATTCCCTCTGTCTCCGAATGCTTGACCGAAGTCAGCTACATAACCATTAGGAGCAGGTGTACCCTGATCAGAGAAGTTTACCTGAACTCCGGTAAATGCCCCACTTACTGTCAGCTGTGCATCAAAGGTGGCATCCGTATAGTTGGAGGCAGTGGCCGTAATAGTAGCACTGTAAGTACCTTCTAATAATCCATCGGCATCAAATGTTACATCAAAAGGATTGTCAGTACTAAGGTCTACCGTCGCAGGAACTGATAACCAACCACTACCATCTGTATACTGAACAGTTAATGTAGCTGTAGGTGTAGCCGCATTAGAGGCTGTCAGCTCATTAGTTAAGGTGCTTTGGTTATCCCCTTCTTCTAAGGTCACATTAATTGGATCTGTCCCAAAACTAAGCGTGGGCAGTGGGGCTTGATATGTCTCAATAGAAAAGTCGTCAAAGGCTGCTGTAAATTGAGTACCATTCCTATGTGTAGCATATATCCCTCCAAAAGTAACACCACCCGTCACACCTGTTAGACTCCGTCCTGTCAGGTAACTTGTGGGCAAATCTAATTCTGCATTTCCTACTTGTGTACGAGCACCCGTACCAATAGTGTAGAAACCGGATATAGTGTTATTGAATGGATTAATTTCTAGCTCAAGCAACACATCCTGACCAGAAGTCCCAACTCCATTATCCTGGAATTGATCTATGTTTCCGCCTGTATTTGTAGAAGCACCACCTACTTCTTTCCTCAGCTCTACATTATTATTATTAACGTTTAACTTAACAAAGTTATCTTCGTCAAATCCAAACCAGAGGCCGGCCTGTGCAGAGCTACCACCAGTTGTAATACCTTTAAGTGTAGTGGATAATCGTATTGGACTACTGACATTCTGTAATCCTACACCCAAGGTATTGACTTGGTTATTGTTATTTAAACTTTCTGGCGGATCCAAAAAGGAAATACCTGCTTGTGAAAGAATTTCTAACTGTCCATTGCCTGTATTTAGGGTAAGTAAGCTAGGTTCGTACCCGTTTACATCAGGGTTACTTATAGGTAAGTCTCCTGCTCTTCTTGCTTCCGAATGTTCCAGGACAGCAGTAAAACCAGTACCATTTCCATCCTTATCTGCTAAACCACCCTCGTCTGTAGAAAAGCCTAAGCTGAAGGGGATAGCTTCAATAACATCAGGACAGTCTAATGTACTAATCGGATTACATGCCGTATTTTCGATAATTGTTACGCTAATATTAGCTTCTGCTGTTTCCTCACCATCAGTAACTTCTACTGTGAGGACTACAGGGCTATTAGCTGACAGTAAGTTCGTATTATCTGCTACTGTCAACGTGCCTACATTATCTATATCAAAAATGCCTAAGCCATTTCCAGCAATGATTTCAAAGCCTGTAATAGCAACATCATCAGTTGCAATGACATTTCCTACTACTGTGTTATCAGCGCTACCCTCTGTAATACTAAATGACTGATCTACTATAACAGGTAATTGATTGATTTCCTCCAAGTCAAAACCATCAAAAGTAGCTATGAATTGGGTGCCAGCTCTGTGAGTGGCAAAAATCCCTGCAAAAGTAACTCCTCCTGTTACCCCAGTTAGATTTCTTCCGCTGAGATAATTGGCAGGAAGTGGCAGAGTGCTGTTTCCTACTTGCGTCCGTGTTCCATTACCTACTGTATAAAATGCAGCAATAGTATTATTGGTAGGATATATTTCCAGTTCTAACAATACATTCTGGCCAGAAGCACCTGTCCCGCCATCTTGAAGTTGATCAGAATCTCCGGAGACCCCATTTATTTCTCTCCTCAGCTCTACGTTATTATTATTAACATCTAGCTTAACGAAATTATCTTCATTATATCCAAACCATATTCCTGCCTGAGCAGAGTTTCCCCCCGTCGTTATCCCTATAAGTGTAGTGGATATTCTGATAGGATTAGTTACATTTTGAAGTCCTACTCCTAAGGTGTTGACTTGGTTATTATTATTATTACTTGCTGGAGGATCTAAAAAAGATATACCTCCCTGTGAAAGAATTTCCAGTTGACCACCTCCTGTATTCAACGTGAGTAGACTTGGCTCATATCCATTTATGTTTGGATTACTAATAGGTAAATCACCTGCTCTTCTCGCTTCTGAATGTTCCAACACTGCCGTAAAACCCGTTCCTGCCCCGTTTTTATCTTCTATTCCTCCAGCATCTGCTGAAAAGTCTAGAGAAAATGGAATAGTTTCTAACACATCAGGACAAGCCAGCGTGCTGATAGGGGAACAAAGTACAGGTTCTGCCACCAGTATAGTAACAGTAGCGTCAGCCTTTAATCCTCCTGCATCCTCTACTTCTACTGTTAGGGAGAAAGGACCATTGACAGCGGTTAAATCGGTATTATCCGCTACGGAAAGCTCGCCACTATTATTAATAGCAAAAATACCCAGGTCATTTCCAGCTGTAATATTGTATGCCGTCACAGCCACATCATCTGTAGCTAGCACAGTAGCGATGTTAGTTCCATTAGCTGTGCCTTCATCCACAGAGAAAGTTTGGTCAGCAATTTCTGGTCCTGTAGTGATATTTACCTGTACATCTAATACAGCAGGTGCAAAACCAGCCGCAGAAGCCACTACAGTAGTGGTAGGATTATCTCCAACACTAAAACTAGTCCCATCCACTGTAAACGCATTAGCCCCGACAGCGGGTGCTGCGGGTATGGTCAACCATAGTTCATCCTCTTCAGGCGGAATCAGCATGAATACATCCGGTGTGCCACTACTAGCGGCTAAGCTAGCATTCTCTGTATTACTTCCTCCTGCCCCTACATCCACTATAAGCGGATTTGGCGAAAAAGTAAGTACTTCTGTAGTGGCAGCATCTGTGGTGGGATAAATCTCTATGTAGTTTATTTTAGAGTTAAGCCCTCCTAGACCTGTCACTGTTAACAGACCGTCAGTTACCTGAACTTTAACTCTACCTGAGCTTACTTGTCCTGAAGCAACAGATGCATCCAGAACATCGAGTGCTGTAATTCCTTCCACTACAGCAGTATGTCTACTATCTGTGCTAGAGGATATATCTCCCACTGATACCTCCACTTCAAAATTCCCATTTCCAGTAGCAAATTCCCACTGGTGCTCAGCATTTCCACGTGGCTGAGCAGCCCATGCACCTATATGGTTTCCTTGAAAATGTATCAAGGTTCCTTCAAGTTGCTGCTGGGCAGTACTTCCTGCATAAGCAGTTCCTAATCTATTTCTTTCCGCACCAGTTCCATTGCCAGCAGCCTCTACTGATATATCTTTGCTAGTCGTGGTGCCTAATTCTCTCCATCCGTAATCATTTCCATCTAATTGACTAGTACCGAATCCTTTTCCATAGTCAATAGCAAATCCTGCTGGAGGAGTAAGTCCTGCTGTTTGAAAGTTTACTCTATATAAAGGTGAGATGCTAAAATCTTCAAATGCTAAATCAAAAGATGCTGCTGCTGCTGCATTCCGGTGGGTAACAAATATTCCCCCATAGGAAACATTGGCAGTAGCCGGATTTGCGTCATGATCTACTCCTGCAATAAATTCGGGAGGTATCGGAAGATTACCAACTGCCACTAAGGCTGCTCCATCAACGGAGTAAAATGCCTCAGCTATACCAGAGATGGGATTTACCTCTAGGATTAGCTCGAAGGATTTTGTATTGATATTGGTAATGTTAGGTGAATTTAGCTCTGTAGGAGAAGTCTCATCTTCTACAAGAAGCTGGACTTTCCCAGTTGTCCCTCCTCCTACTTTTGAGACAACTAATTTTACATAGTTATCCTCATTTAATCCGACCCATATGCCTCCCTGCTGTGAAAAGCCGCCTCCACTAGCTGTAAAATCCGCCGCAGATATGGTAGTTCTTAGTCTTATGACGCTTGTACCAAATTCAAAGGCTGCTCCCAGCCCATTGATTTGAGAATTGGTGTTATTACTCTGATTGGGACTACCGGTAATAGGTTGCTTAAACATGATCCCTTTCGTACTGGTAATCACCAAGCTTCCGCCAGAAACAGATAAATTTCCTGGCTCATACCCTGGAACAGTAGCATTAAATACTGGATCATCTACCGCTAGTCTAGCAGAAGGTGGATCTACCATAGTAAAACCGGTAGCATTCCCGTTAGCGTCAGTAAGCCCTCCCTCACTACCATCAAAGGTAAGGAAGAAAGGCAGTGCTTTAGGCACGTCTGCACATCCAAGTGTGCTGATGTTTGAACACTGTCCATAGACCTGACTAGTAAAAAGCAAAGTGGATAGCCAGCCTGTCATTGCCGTAGCAATTAGGAATGTTCTTAATCGTTCAAAAGTAAACTTTTGCAGCGTGAACATAAATTAGATTGTAATTGCTGATTTGATAAGAACTTCTTTAGATAGCTTATGCCAGCACATAAGCTCCTTTTAACTCGGTTAGGGAAAAATGATTACGTGCCACTAAATAGCTTCCTCATTATTGGCGGATTATTTAGCTACCGGTTACAAGATTCTTGAAAGGGAATGGGCACTAGTAGAGCCTCCTTATAGGGATCGAACATCATTTAGATGTTTGGTAGAGGCTAACGCGATAAGGATAAAAAAATTAAATAACTATTCAATAAATAAGTCGTATAATCTGAAATTTCTTCTGTTTTATATTCTTACTTGTTGAACTATACCATGAATCTACACATATACAGGGGCTGGATGTAAGATAAAGGGCGAATAGTTA
>JBCCLI010000189.1:0-11760 GCA_039026975.1 Bacteroidota bacterium
GAGGCCTATGCGATTAGAGGTATTCACTCCGTCACAATGAGCATAGCAGATGCTGACGCTACTATTAGCTTCTTGGAAACTTACCTGGGTTTTCAGAAAGGCACAAATGAAGGAAATAGACAGAGGATGATAGTAGGGGAGGGGGGAGCCGGCTATCAAGTAGATATTCTCCACGAACCTGAGCTCCCTAAAGGTAAAAATGGCTTAGGCACTGTTCACCATGTGGCCCTAGCCATCCAAACAGAAGAAGAGCAAAAAGAGCTGAGAGAAAAAATTGTAGGGCTGGGAATGAAGAGTACAGAGGTCTTAGACAGAAAGTACTTTAGGTCTATCTACTTCAGAGAGCCAGGAGGCGTATTGATAGAAGTAGCTACTATTCCTCCTGGTTTTACCGTAGATGAGGATAATGAGAAGCTTGGGCTGGAACTCAAACTCCCTGAGTGGGAAGAGTCTCTGAGAGCTGAGATTGAAGCAGGTCTTCCAAAGATAAAGCGCCTCTCTAAACCTTTCTCATATAGCTAATACCAGTAGTAGGTCATTCACAATTCATTCATTCAATAGTAAAAATATGAAACCGCATTTTGGTCAACACATACAAGCTGGCGGGAAAGAGCTAGGGAAGGGAACTGCTGCCATGATTATGGTTCATGGGAGAGGAGCAGGTCCTGCCAGTATCTTGGAATTAGCAGCTCACTTTCCACATGGAGACCTTTCCTATTTAGCCCCTGGGGCTGCAAACTATACCTGGTATCCTTACAGCTTCCTGGCACCTATCCCGCAAAATGAACCAGGGATCAGCTCCGGTATTTTCACTATAGGTAGGTTAGTAGAGCAGGTAAAAGAGGCTGGAATCCCATCAGAGAAAGTCTTTTTTGTAGGTTTCTCTCAGGGAGCCTGCTTAACATCAGAGTTTTTAGCCAGACATCCAGATACATATGGGGGCGCCTTAATTTACAGTGGTGGACTGATAGGTCCTAAAGGCACCTCTAGAAATTATCCAGGTAGCCTAAAGGGGACTCCTATCTTCTTGGGTTGTAGTGATGTAGATGCACACGTACCTAAGTGGCGGGTAGATGAGAGTGCTGAAGTATTTGAAAAGTTGGAAGCAGAAGTTACCAAGCGTATTTATCCCGGGATGCCACACACCATCATTGAGGATGAAATTCTCTTTGGAAAGGAGCTTTTGGAAAAAAGCTTAGGCTGATAGAAAGAGGAAGTCTAAGCGTAAGTCGAAGTTTAAGGAAACTGGAAAAGTGTCCTATAAAGAATATGCTTACAAGGAGAAATAGGGAAAGCAATCTATTTCTTAGTGGAAAAGTCCGGAAATCTTTGTCGGGATGATAACAAAGTTGAACTTCTACAAGTTAGATCTTTGTTTAGGTATGAGAGAAGATTTATGAAAAGTAGTTAGACATAAGTACATATATGTTTATGCTCATATATGTAAAAAAAGGATTTTCTGCTTTTTATGAAACACATTAGTGAACAACACGTACCTCTTATTGTTGTAACTTCAAAGTTTAAACGTTAATCAACTCAAACATTAGAAAATGAGAAGACATTTTATTAACACAACACTTGCCGCTCTTGTAGCTATTATTGCTTTTGGTTTTGTAGCTAATACGGCCGAAACTACCTACACAGTAGATACAAGCGCCAGCAAAGTATTATGGGAAGCTTCTAAGGTTACGGGTACTCATAGTGGTACAGTAAACATTTCTGAAGGTGCATTTGAATTTGACGGAGAGACGCTCACAGGTGGTTCCTTTGTAGTGGACATGGCTTCTATAGCTTGTACTGACTTACCAAAGAATAAGGGAGGAGCTAAACTAGAAGGCCATTTAAAATCCGCTGACTTTTTTGGAGTGGAAGAATTCCCAACAGCTATGCTAGCCATAAAAAGAGTGATTCCCTATGGTAAGCCTGGAGAATACAGAATAGTAGGTGATATCACCATCAAGGGAGCTACTAAGGAAGTGAAATTTAATGCTTCAATTATGCCAGAGGGGGCTTCTCTAACAGCTAAAGCTGAGCTAGAGCTAGACCGTACGGATTTTGATGTGCGCTATGGTTCTGGATCATTCTTTGAAGATTTAGGAGACAAAACTATCTATGATGAGTTCTCCCTAACGTTTGAAGTAGTAGCTAACCAAGCTGGATAATATACTCCGACCAAACCAACATCATGTAAAAGGCGACCTTAGGGCCGCCTTTTTTTGTGTGTATTAAGATCTTGTTCGGTCGATAACATCAGACTCTGGAGAGAAGATTTTTTTTTTAGCCCAAACTTTATCCAGATAAATAAGAAAGTATACATCAAGTTTACACTCAACTATGAGAAATACAGGACTTACAGGAATGTAGGTTAATCCTTTCTGAGAGAATCCGCTGGATTAATATGAGCTGTTTTCACAGTTTGCCAACTTACTGCTAAGGCTGCTATTCCGATGGTACCTAGAATGGGTATGATGAACAATATAGGATGTATGGCCATAGAAAAGGCAAATCCTTCCAACCACTTTTGTACAAACCAATAAGTAAAAGGAATAGCAGATACGCCTGCTAGTAAGACAAGCATAAGGTACTGACGTGAAAGTATGCTAACAATATTCATGACCGTAGCTCCAAGTATTTTTCTTATGCTGATCTCCTTACTACGCTGAAAAATCATGTAGGTGGAAAGACCAAAAAGTCCCAATAGAGCTATGATAATGGCTATTCCTGAAAAGACAGCGAATATTCTGCCGAGTCGGAGATCAGCTTTATAAGCCTCATTAAACTGATCATCAAGGAAAAATCCTTCCATAGGTTCAGAGCCGAATTGTTGCTGCCAAACTTCCTGAATGTAAGCGGTACTAGCACTTAGTTCGTTGCTATCAAGCAAGAGGGAGAAAAAACTGCTAGAAGCAGGTGAATAAGTATAGATTATAGGGTTATATCCATTTTTAAGCGAATAGTGGTTATGATCCTTTACCACCCCAATTACTCGTGCTTGGGTTCCATCATAACTTCCATTGAGTGGACAATAAATCATTTGACCGATGGCTGACTCTGGACTATCAAATGCTAACTGTTTACGTGCAGTCTCATTAATAATTACATTTTTGTTGTCAGATACTATTTGTTGAGAAAAATTTCTACCTGTAATTAGATCTAGCTCATAGGTTGCTAGAAAGTGTTCATCCATTGACATTATGCTGTAAGTTTTAGCATGGCTGGCGTCTTGATCTGCCCTTCTGATATATCCTCCCCAATTACTTACCCCAAAACTAGGAACACTCTGAGAAGAGGTAAACTTTATGACTTTTGGATTTTGGAGTAGGTCAGTTCTGAAACGAGTGAGATGCTGCTCGAAAGTAGAATCTACAGGAAATGCCTGAGGCCCCGGGATGACATACATCTGATCCATCCGAAAACCTAGATTTTGGCTACGCATATATTGGATCTGTAGATAAATAGAACCAGTCCCGATAATAATGGCAATAGCTATGGCAAACTGAAAAACCACCAGGCTTTTTCTTATAACAGAGAACATTCCTTTTGGACTGCGTTTCCCCCTGAGGATAGAAATGGGTTTAAAAGAACTCATTACGAAGGCAGGATAAAATCCTGAACCCAGACTTCCTATAATCCATATTCCCACTGCCATTTTCCAAAATGAAGATTGGCTCAATATTTTTACTGCAGTAGCTTGGCCTGAAACTATACTAAAGTATGGAGATAAGACTTTTACCATGAGAATAGCACAGAGTATTGCCATACCGTTAATCAGAAACGCTTCCAGCAGGAACTGCATAATCATCTGCTTTCGAGTCGCCCCAACAGCTTTCTGAATCCCAACCTCTTTTCCGCGCTCAATGGCTCTCGCAGTAGATAAATTGATGAAATTGATCCATGCGAGAATCATGACGAAAAGGCCAACAACAATTAGTAAATGGATGATATCTGCCTGGGCATCTAGTCCAGCTTCACTATGAAAGCCTGAATGAAGATGTATTTGATCTAGTGGCTGGAGTCGCCAATATTCCTTGGCCTGTACGTTTTCGTAGTATTGTCCTTTTCTTTCATGAAGGATAGCATCGAATTGATCATGCAAATTTTGTACATCTGCGCCAGGGATTAGTTGTACATAGGTATAAAAATCGGTCCAACCCCAATTATCATAAAACCTTGCCTCCTCTAGGGTGTAATAAGATATGAGAAAATCAAAATATAGATGTGAATTCTCTGGAATATCTTCTAATACGCCTGTGATAGTCAACGATTTGTCATAGTCTTTTATCAGTTGTTTTCCCACCACCTCAGTTGTGCCAAAATATTTGTGTGCCATAGACGCTGTGATAATGACAGAATTGGGTTCACGTAATGCAGTTTGTTTATTCCCAGATAGTAGGGGAAAGGAAAATAGGGTCAGAAAGGAAGAATCAACATAGGAAACATTTCCTTCTTTATAGCTTTTCTCTTCCTCTTCTCCCTGCGGACTCATAATGGCTCCATTATCATACAACCTGGTAAATGCTTCTACCTCTGGTACTTTTTCATATACCTGCGGGCCTGCTACGGGAAAATTGGCTGTGCCCTGAAACCATTTACGCCCATCATTATGCCAGCCCTCTGCTCGTAG
The DNA here is from genome assembly GCA_039026975.1 of Bacteroidota bacterium. Lineage (GTDB taxonomy): Bacteria > Bacteroidota > Bacteroidia > J057 > J057 > JBCBKZ01. The sequence goes on from JBCCLI010000189.1 coordinate 4,625, forward strand.
GCGATATAGCTGATCCGATTTTTTATGAAATAGGTCATAACTTTTCTCAAATCGTACATATTCCCCGATAAAAAGTAGGGCTATCATACCTGTAGTAAGCCCAATTAGACTGATCAGCGAGAATGCTTTGTTACGTCCGAAATTTCGCCATGAGATTTTGAAATAGTGCTTAAACATGACCGTAAAATTTAAGAGTGATGAGGGTAATCTATTTTTTGATGCAAAAGGTTGGAAAAATAAAATTACATGCCATACAAATAACCAAGAAGCCTTTTTGGGTCCGTGTATGTGATAGTTCCTGGTATAGACTTCCTCTAAGTCTCCGCGTATGGCATTGTATAGCTCTTCCCGGCAGAACCATTCCAGGAATCTATCTGCCCATTTAGGTGGATGTGGGTTGCTCATAGTCCACCTCCTTCCCATATAATTTTGGGAAACTGTCCCCACATGCTATTTCGAATTTCTCTGGTTTGATGCAGTACACTAACTCCCGACTGAGTGAGTTGATAAAGCCTCTTTGGCCTTCCGCCCCTAGCCTCAGTAGCTCCTCCCATTTCAGAACTCAGGTAGCCCTTCTTTTCCAGTCGTACGAGAACCTTATATACTGAACTAATGGTACTCTTCCTTCCCGTTTGGCGGGTGAGTTCATCAGTGATAGAAAGGCCGTATGCATCACCGTACAAAATTCCTACAGTAAGTAGGACGAGCTCTTCAAACTCTCCCAAATTAGTCCCTTTCATAATATTTGTTCCACCTTTGTCTAGTAAGATAGCCAATAAATGTAAAAGGTTGCATCTAGTGCTAAGAATGATGAAAGTTATGCTAAGTTATTCTTCTAGCAGAGATAAAATGATTTACGGATTACGAGATGATATACTTCTCTGTATTTGCAAAGTATGATACAGCTGAAAGTACTTTTACATTTAGTAAGGAGAGTGGAAATACGTAATCTTTCCCTGACAGAACATGAAGCCTATAATTAACAATATCCACCTGGAGATGCTGCTAAAGAACTGATTTATTAGCATGACTTAAACTGTTAGGGAAGGCTGAATTCAGAATGAGGATTTTCTCATTAAGTCGTCTTATTTCTTCAATGTCGTAGAATATGGAACTGCTAAATATGATATAAAAAGAGTGATTCCCTATGGTAAGCCTGCTATGATGAGTTCTCCCTAACGCTTGAAGCAGTACCTAATCAGGCTCGATAATATACTCCGACCAAATCAACATGATGTGAAAGGCGATCTTAGGGCCGCCTTTTTTTGTATTTTTGTTTACAGGATAAATGGCTTTTGGGATTGATACATTCAACGCTAGGTGGAGGAAATAATCTTCCTGTAATATAGCTGTTGATTACTATTCTAAGTGAGTTAGTACTATGTCTTTATACCAAACTTCAAATGGTTTTCCGGAATGTGTTTGCAAGCAGATACAACCGTTTTTAGGGACATTCCCCTGCTCAGTAAATTGTGCAGTGGAAACACCATTGATGCTAATTTCAATATCAGGGCCATTTGCTATAATGTGAATCTCATTCCAATCTTTTGCATCTACAACTCCATCAATCAGTTCTCTGTCAACAACCTTGTAAAAGATGACTGGAAAAATATCAGGTCTTGGGTATCTCGAGAGAATGGGCCTATTCTCATCTACTAGGCTTCCCCAAAGAGGATAAATATCAGAAGAATCCTGGGGGGTAAAGTCAGAAAATTGGGAAACTATCCTGGTGTCAACATACCCTATGTCAGCTTGATATCCCATTACTTCATGTGAATCGGCTACACGTTTAGCTCTAAAACTTATTCCTCCATTTACTTGTAAGTCATCGGTTATAAATTTAGCTGCCAGCTTCAACTCAAAGTTTTCATACTTCTGATCTGTACAAAGGTACTGGCTCTCCTCAATAGGCTTTGTCAGGCTGCCCCCAACTATAGCTCCGTTCTCAACCCTGAAAATAGTACGTGAGCCTTCCCATCCTTCCAGAGATTCCCCATTAAACAACTTATGTTCACCAGATTGCCCACAAGAGCTAAATAGATAAATAGAAAGTAGTAGTACGGGAATACTTACAATGTCCTTGAGTATCATGAATGCTTTACTTCTGATGAGCGTTATGTAGTAGGAACTGCTTTAGAGCATTAATATAGTATAATTCCCATTATACCCATTCTTCCCCCTCGCCTGAAGTCCTCAGCATCTGCCGGAAAAATAGCTGCCAATGGAAGGAAGATAGTTGCAGGTATAGGATCTCGCGCTGTATTCCTTATTCATTTCTCAATGCATCCACCAAATTAGTCTGAGAAGCCCGGTAGGCTTGGGAGCTGACCGTCAAAAAAGCGATGGCCAAGCAGACTAAACCCGAGAATAAGAAGATGCCCAAACCTGGAGTTACTCTGTAGGCAAAACTTTTCAGCCAATCTTGCATAAAATAGTAAGACAAGGGTAGGCTCAAGACAAAGGCGATTAACACCAGCTTGAGAAAATCCCATGACATGAGCGCAATAATACTAGTGGCAGAGGCCCCCAATACCTTTCGAATCCCTACTTCTTTGGTTCTTTGTTCGGCGGTAAAGGCTGCTAGCCCAAATAAGCCCAGGCAAGCAATGCAGACAGCGAGTAAGGAAAAAACGCTGGTTACTTTTGCGAGACTTTCTTCCTTACGGTATAAGGCATCAAATACTTCATCCATAAATTCATATTCGAATGGCCGATTAGGATTGAACGCTGTCCATTTTTTCTCTATGTGCTCCAGCGTTCCTGGTAAGTCAGCGCCTATAGCTCGTATAATCAGCATATTGGTGTAGTAGGTGGGCCCGGAAACATGCATGATGACGGGATCTACTCTTTTGTGAAGGGAATTGAAATGAAAATCCTTCACCATACCTACTACTTTTCCACTCTTTTGAATCTCTCCCTTATAGTAATAAGTCAGTGTCAACTCTTGATTAATGGGATTTTCCCATCCCAGCTTTTCTGCCGCTGCCTCATTAATTAAAAAAGCACGTTGTGCATCAGTAGAAAAATCTTCAGAGAAGTCTCTACCGGCGAGTACCTCCATGCCCATGGTGGAAACATAGTCATAGTCATTGATAAAATTAGTAGCCATACTTAGGCTGTCAGCCTTGGCGTTTTTAGGAGTAACAATAAAGCCGTGATATCCCCCTTTAGCAGGGATTCCTGATGAAGCCGTAGCCGCTAGGATATTAGGGAACTGGGGGAGCTCTTTCCTTAGACTTTCAATATGGATTTGGTCATCTTCATCACGAAGCTTAACCAGGATTAGTTGTTCCTTATCAAACCCTAGATTTTTATTTCGAAGAAAATCCATTTGATTATAGATAATAGCTGTACCTATGATCAACCCGCTTGATAAAGCAAATTGGAAAATGACCAAGCCCTTCCGTATTCCTACTATTTCTGAACCATGGGAACTCTTTTTCACGCCTTTAAGAACCTGAGTAGGCATGAAGCCGGATAAATAAAACGCTGGATAACTCCCTGACAAGAGCCCCACACCCAGGATAAGGCCTAATATGATCAGGAGAATTTGGAAGGGATTCAGCAGGGATAGTTCTAAGGATTTTCCGGTGAATTCATTAAAGTAAGGTAAAGCCAGCCAAATGATCAAAGCTGCAATACACATAGCTATTACTGTCATGATTAAGGACTCACCTATAAACTGACGGATCAATTGCGATCTTTGGGCTCCCATCACCTTCCGCATGCCCACTTCCTTTGATCGTTTGATGGAAAGGGCGGTAGACAGGTTCATGAAGTTTATACAGGCTATCAACAGAATGAAGAATGCAATGGCCCCAAAGACATAAATATAGGCTATATCTCCATTGGCAGATAACTCTCCCTCTCGCTGAGACCTAAGATGGATATCTGTCAGTTTTTGCAGGAAGAATTGGCGGCTATCTGCTAAATCCTGGCGTAGGTATTTCTTGGGGATCTTTGCTAACTGGTCTCTTACCTGATCAAAGTCTGCTTGGGGCGGAAGCAAGGCATAGGTATACAAGGGAGGATAATTCCAGTTGTTTACCCATGGCATGATGGTACGTAAGCTGGAATAAGAAGCAAGAAAATCAAATTGGATGTGTGAGTTAGCAGGTACATTTTCCAAAACGCCTGTGATTTTGAACGTATTGGTACCATCCTCACTACGTACAGTCAGGATTTCCCCTACGGGGTTTTCAGTTCCGAAATACTTTTTAGCTGAAGAGGCGGTAAGCAATAAGGAAAAAGGGGCATCCAGTGCAGTGGTTTTATCCCCGGCTATCAGCGGAAAATCGAAAATGTCCAGGAAGGTAGAATCTACATAGAAAAATCGGTCTTCCTGGGCCCTTTTATCAGGTCCTCTACTTACCAGCTGATTTTCAGGCAATACACGAGAAACGTACTCCCAATTAGGAAATTCGTTTTGTAAGACGGGAGTCAGCGCCCCATAAGTTTGAGCCATTTCAGCTACATTTCCCTCCTGATCTGATTGGGTTTCGACAATTCTGATAATTCGATCTGCATGACTGTGGAAAGTATCATAACTTAATTCATCCAGGGTAAATAAGGTGATAAATACTGTACACACAATTCCTACGGCTAAGCCCAGTAGATTGATGGTGGTATAAATACGGTTTTGTCTCATGTGCCGCCAGGCAACTTTCCAGTAATTAGCATTCATGGTTGAGAATATATTTGGGAGAAAGTGAGTTTTTTTGAGAAATAAGGGGCGGAAGTACCTGATCACGTCCAGGAAATATATGAGAGTAGCATAAGGCCTTCCCGATTGTTGAAGCCGGTAATCGAAGGCCTCATACAGGTCGCCGTGGATTTCCTCAAACATTTCTGAATCCATTACAGCTTTCAGCAAGCGGTCCACCCATTTTGGAGGATAATGGTGATCTTTATTTTTCATAGTATCCTCTTATTCAAATCTGATATTTCCTACCTGACCCCACAGACGTGCCCGATTTTCTTGAATATCAGCCAAGATCTGGTACCCACTTTGGGTAATTCTGTATAGCCGTTTGCGTTTCCCTCCTCTTTTTTTCGTGGCAACCCCAAGTTCTGAACTGAGGAAGCCCTTTTTCTCAAGGCGTTTAAGGGCTGTATGTATAGCAGGCATAGAAAGGCTCTTTCCTACCTGTTTTTCGTATGCTAATTTGATGGAGAATCCATAGATTTCCTCTCCATTCATAATGGCAACTAACAGTAGGAGAACCTCTTCCAGATTACCTAGGCTTTTATACATGGTAATTTTATTAATATTTGTAGATAAAATAAAACTAATTCTCCCACTTTCCCAAAAATTTATATAGGAATACCTGGAAACTCATTTCTGTATAACTTTTACAGTAGATGTAATCGCTCTGTTACTAAAAGCTGTACTAGACAGAAAATGGATAAAAGCCTTATTTTAATACGAAGTTCCATTTTATATACCCCTCATCATGCTCCATAGAATATTCAAATTTCTTCCCATACTTGTTTTGTTGACCATCACATTAAGCAGCTGCCATGAGGCAGGGTACTACATTGATGCTGAACATGGTGATGATAGCCATTCGGGTACCTCCCCCTGGAACGCATGGAAATCAGTTGATAAGGTCAATACACATACTTTTGAACCTGGGGATAACATCTTTTTCAAACGAGGTACTTCCTATGATCGTGGTGTTCAGGTCAACGGAGATGGGATAGCAGAAGCGCCCATATGGATACGTTCCTACGGAAAAGGGGAAGCAACTTCATTCACCAATACAAATGACGATGACCTAAATGGCAACTGTATCCAGCTCAATGGAGATTATCAAATCCTGGAAGATATGTACTGCCATAGTACCAATCCTTCACCTGCACGAGGATTTTTAAATGTCTGGAAACTGGGTGGTATTAAAGTCAATCGTGGCGCTGATCACTGCATCATAAGAAATAATGAAGTAGAGGATTGTCCGATAGGTATTAACTCATATGGAGAACATACCCTGATTACCCAAAATAATGTGCATGATTGTAATCGTCCTATTTGGTTTCCTTATTGGGGCCCCATCGGCATTCGACTGGGGATGGGGAATCAGGAGGCTTCATGGAATGAAATCCGTAATTACCACTCCATGGGAGGGGAATGGGGAGGAGATGGAGGAGCCTTTGAAATTGACGATGGACGCTATCCGCGTAACAATATTTACCTCCATCATAACAAAACCAGCGAATGCATGGGCTTTTGTGAAATCAGCTACAATTTTGATATCTGTGCCCGTGATACCGTAGACTGCTTAACTGAGAATCGGATCTATGACAACATTATCATCGCTTATAATGAGTCAGCTGACTATAGGACTTTTACTCAGTTTTGGGCTCCTCTCTCTAACTCTTTTATTGAGAACAATACCATCTATCGTAAGTGGGAGCATCCTGACATAGAATCGAACGTATTCTGTGAGAATGACGAAGATAAATTAGCCATGGAATATCCCACTACCTACCGGAACAATCTGGTGGTAGTGGTAGAAGCTCAAACCCGTAAAGTAACGCATAATGAAGAAGGCCTGGGAAATCGTATCTACCTCGGATATCCTTTGGCACCTGTGAATCAGGACCACAATCTATACTTCAACCGGGATAGTAGCAGACACTTTTTCAGTCCAGATGAGGAGGAAAGCATAGCCTTGCAAGCAGGGTCATTTATCGCTGATCCGCTCCTGCTCGATTTGGGGCTGGGAGAATATCATTTGACATCTAGTAGCCCTGCTATCGACCAGGGGAACCAGGGAGGTCATTATGAGATGGACCTGGATGGAAATCCCATTGTCGGCAAAAGAGACATTGGCGCCTATGAGTTTCAGGGCACAAGTGGGGTAGTATATAGATTAATGCCTAAACAGACCAGGAATCTTGCTGTCAGAGGAGATTGACCTTATTCATGGAAAGTCCCTATTTAGAAAGTCTAACAGAAGGTATCATTTCGGACAATGGACCTAAGCATGGCATATGGCCCCAAAACCTGTAAGGCTGGAAGCCCATTTTCTTTGAAAGTAGTATTGATTTGCCGTAGAGGGAAATCCAGTTTGATGCCATCCTGCGCATTTTCTTCTGCTGTAACTCCTATAGCTAGTAGGGAAATACTGAAGAGA
>JBCCLI010000190.1:0-11723 GCA_039026975.1 Bacteroidota bacterium
CAAGTCTATACCTAAATGATGGCACAGGAGAATTCACCCTAGATGCCCTTAATAGCGGGGTTTTCCCAGATCTGCATAGAGGGGTAGTGAAGTGGGCAGACTTTGATAATAATGGAAAACTAGACTTATTCCTGGCAGGAAATCAGGTAGTGGGAAGTGCTAATTTTAACAGCTTCCTCTTTGAGAATCTGAAAACTACTACAGATCAGGTGCCTACAGTACCTACCGCTTTGTCTGCTATCCAGGCAGGGAATGCCATAAATCTCTCTTGGGAAGCTCCCGCTAATGTAGGAGATGATGAAGAGCCAGGCATACAGTATAATGTGTACGTAAGCAGAAACCCTGGTTTTGCGCCTTCAGGTTTATTGTCACCCCTAGCCACTATTGGCACGGGAGTAGGACAGACTGTTGATCAAGCAAACATAGGCAATAAGCTAACCCGTTCTCTTACTAACCTTACCCCAGGTACCTACTATTGGAGCGTACAAGCGGTAGACCAGGGATATGATAGATCCGCCTTCGCTACGGAGCAAAGCTTTACCTTCATTCCGGCAGGGGCTTCTTTCTTGGATGAAACGCCTTCGCTCATAAGCGGCATAACAGGAGGCTGGAGGCAGGCAGATGTATCTACGGCAGATATTGACAATGACGATGACCTGGACTTCATTATTACAGGTATAAATTCTGCAGGTGATCCTGAAATAAGAGTATACCTTTTTACGGGAGGTGCATTTACGCTGGACAATGACCTTACCAACAGCTTGGTGGCTGTCTCTAATCCCAGCATAGAATGGCAGGACGTAAATAGAGACGGATTTCTGGATGTGCTTATAGCTGGCGTCAGTGCTACCGGTCCTATTTCAGTCTTATATGAGAATGAAGGAGGAAACCAGTTCAGCCAGTTGACCACCTTCCAGGGAGTAAATGCCTCAGTTGCCTGGGGAGATTATGATAATGATGGGCTAGCTGATGTCCTGGTAACAGGGCAGTCTACCACTGGACCAGTCTCTATTTTGTACCATAATGATGGTGGAGGAACTTTCTCAGAAGCTACCACTGTAAGCTTAGTAGGGGTACAGGAAAGTAGTGTACTTTGGTCAGACATAAACATAGACGGTTACCTTGACATAGTATTGACAGGAAGTAATGGGACAGCACCTGTTACCCTTATCTATCTCAATGATCAGGCTGGAAACTTCACTAATATCGGGAATGGCGGTATGGATGCCATACGCCTGGGAGACATAGAAGCAGCCGACTATAATAATGACGGTTTTCCTGATTTTGTTATGGCAGGAGAAAGTGCAGCCTCTGGCTTTAACCCACTCTCAGCAGTCTACAGAAATAATGGAGACCAAACCTTCACCTTAGCGTTTTCACCGGTAGCCTCCCGAGAGGGAAGCGTAGCCTGGGGCGACTACAATAATGATGGTTTCACGGATTTTGTGATCATAGGCAAGGAAAGCAACACCAACAATTCTTATTTCTCAAGATTCTACACTAATAATGGAGGCACAGGATTCACAGAAGATGGGGCTAACTCTTCCGTCCTTCCAGATGTAGGGGACGGTGCTACCCTTTCTTGGGGAGACTTAGATGGAGATGAAAAGCTTGATCTATTATTGAGTGGACGTACTTCTGATGTACCCCCTCTCAATATATTCTCTATTCTCACAAATATAGACGGCAATGCCAATACTACTTTAACTGCGCCGGCAGGCTTATCTGCTACGCAGGTAGGTACCAGTATGTTCCTAAACTGGTCTCCACCTACAGGTGTGGCTACTAATCTAGTAGATGGAATTACCTACAACCTTAGAGTGGGTTCTACCAGTGGAAGTATTGATATTCTTACTCCACTTACAGACGCCACAGATGGGTTTAACCGCGTACCTCAGTCGGGTGCAATAGGAGGCAGCCTTAGCTGGCCCTTAAATGGGCTGGGTGAAGGCCAATACTTCTGGAGTGTACAGGCAGTAGATCAGGATTTTGAAACATCAGACTTTAGTGCAGAAAGCCAGTTCCAGGTAGTAGGGACAGACTTTGCAGATGCCTCTGCTACCGCCATACCCGGTATCCCGGATGGGGTAGGTTTGGAGAATGGAAACATTAGTTGGGTAGACTATAACAGTGATGGAGAACTAGACTTCATCATTACCGGCCAAACTATTTCCGGTCCTCAGATTACAGTATTTGAGAATGATAATGGCGTACTTAGCCAGACTAGCGCAGCCGCTACAGACCTGACCCCTGTAACCTCAGCAGCCCTGGACGCAGCAGACTATGATAATGATGGAGACCTGGATGTACTCATTACCGGTACTAACAGTTCCGGAAATGGATTAACAAACCTATACGCCTATGATCAGGGAGATGGAAAATTTGAGATTGACGCTGCTACCAGTACCCTCCTGGAAAACGTAACTAAGGGTGACATAAAGTGGGGCGACTATGATAATGATGGAGACCTGGATATTCTCTTAGTCGGAGACGCAGGAACCCCCACTATGCGTATTTATGAGAATGATGGACTAGGTAACTATACAGAGGATAACCAAAGTGGGGTACTCATAGGGATAGAAGATGGTAAGGTGGCCTGGATAGACCTGGACGGTGATAGAGACCTGGACATAGTAGCCAACGGATCTAATGGAACTACTGCAGAGACGTATCTGTATGAGAATAATGGGGCAGGTACTTATACCAACATTTCTGATAATGACATTACAGGAACAGTGTTAGGGGATCTGGCCTATGCAGATATAGATAATGATGGAGATCTTGACCTAGCCATTTCAGGTTTAGATTTCTCCCAGACTACGCCTTCTACTACCCTCTACCTGAATGATGGAACGGGAGACTTCTCTGACGCCGGTGCCTCCCTCATGGGTTCTTCTAATGGCTCACTCGCCTTCGGTGATTATAATGAAGATCAATTCCCGGATCTATTGATAGCTGGATTTGATGCTACACAGGACTCAACCAAGCTGTATGACAACCTAAATGGTACATTTACTGAGAGCACCATAAACTCAGGTATTCTCCCTGCCATAGGCTTTGGTAGAGCTACCTGGGCAGATTATGATAGAGATGGAAAGTTGGATATAGCCCTTACAGGTAGGAATGGCGCCGCTGCCTTCACTTTTAAGGTATTTGAGAATACCAACGCCAATGCTAATGCCACACCTGACGAACCAGAGAACCTAACGGTCAGCATTATAAATAATGACATTACCTTAAACTGGCAGGCGCCCACAGGCTATCCTAATCCTGATGGACTGTCTTATGCCCTGTACCTGGAAAGTGTGAGTGAAGGAGAGTTTATCAAGCTTCCTAAGGCATTCATAACAGGTGGAAATTCAGGCCTAAGGAAATCTGTTTCCCTCGGAAATGTAGGCCCGGTAACTTCCCATACCATTTCTGGTCTGCCAGCAGGGGATTATGCCTGGAGTGTACAGGCGATAGACCAAGACTTTGAAGGATCTATTTTCTCTCCTGAACAGACCTTTACCTATCAGCCTGCAGGCTTAATTTTCTTTGACCAATCTGTCAGCTATCTCCCTTCTGATATTGAAGGAGTAGATCAAGGAGACTTGGCTTTTGCAGACGTAAATAATGATGGGTTCTTAGACTTTGTAGTAACAGGCGTAGAAGATGATGGGGATGTAATAGCAGAATACTACTTCTATAATTCGGGAGATGATGATTTCGAAAAAGAAACTACTATTTCTTCTCAACTGAGGAACGTCAAGAATGGAAGCCTTGACTGGGGAGATATCAATAATGATGGCTTGCCTGACCTGATACTGACAGGAGATGGTAGTACCACTGCTACGCCAAACCCACAAACTCGTCTCTATGAAAATACAGGAACAGGCTTTACAGAGGTGGCGATAGATGGGGAAGAAGTAATAAATGGAGATGCCATCTTTGGCGACTTTAATAATGATGGCTTACAGGATATTTTTATCACAGGTAGTGATGGGACTAATGGCGTAAGTGAGCTACTCCAAAACATTGGTGGTAGTAGCTTTGAAGAAATTCCTACAGGGATAGCCAGTCTTTCTGAAAGTTCGGCTGACTGGGGAGACTTCAATAATGATGGCCTATTAGACCTTGCCCTTATGGGAGAAGGGAATGGAGGTCCAGTGAGTTTTATCTACAGAAATGATGGCAGTGGAATCTTTACCGGCATAAATGTAGACTTGGCGGATGTCAAGCAGGGAGAAGTAAAATGGGTAGATATAGATAATGACCAGGATCTTGATATCATTCTCTGTGGAGAACAGACCCCCAGTGGGAGTAGTCCTATAACAGAATTATATCTGAATGAGGGGAATGAAGTCTTTAGCCTGAGCCCTTCCAGTTTCACAGGCGTAAGGGAAGGAAAGCTTGTCCTTGGAGACATAAATCAGGATACGTACCCGGATCTTATTCTTACAGGAAGAACAGGAATATTACCTACCAGTAGAGTAACAGAAGTATATCTGAATGACGGCTCAGGAGGGCTGGTGCTAGATAATATAAACAGCCAGAATATTCAGGCTGTTGATAATGGTTCCTATGTAGGCCTGGCGGATGTAATCAAGGACAGAAGACTGGACTTAGTGATGCTGGGTAGGACCAGTTCCCTCCCAGAATCTAAGACCTTCAAGGTGTATGAGAATATCACCACTACTGCCCTAACTACCCCTACGACTCCTACTAACCTGGTAGCTAGTCAGGAGGGCAATGAAATCGTATTCAGCTGGCAAGGTTCAGGAGATAATGATCTGAGTTATAACTTATACATAGGATCAGCGCTCAATCTACAGGATGCTAAGTCTTCTCTTTCCACATTGAATGGTGCAGAGGAAGGATACAGAAGAATAGTAAAACTCGGTAATGTAGGGTTTAATACCTCATGGAGGGTTAACTCTCTCCCTTCAGGGACCTACCAGTGGGGGATACAGTCCATAGACCAGGATTTAGAAGGTTCTCTATTTATAGAAGGCCCTCCAGTAGTGTATGTGGCTCCTGACTTCCTGGAAGTGCCAGATGCTATTATTGAGGGGGGAAATCTACCTGCTTTTGCTGATGTAGCCATGGCATGGGGAGACTTTGACAATGATGAAGACCTGGACTTGGTAATAGCTGGATCAGATGGGAGCAATGTACAAACCCGCTTATACAGAAATGACCTATCCTCTGATAATGAGTTTGATCTACTTGGTTCCGGCTTACCAGGGGTAAGGAATGGAGATATAGAATGGGCAGATATAGACGCAGATGGGGACTTAGACCTGATTATTACTGGAGAATCAGGGAACGGTACGCCCATTACCAGGGTATTGACTAATGGGGGAGGAGCTGCCGGAGACTTTACTACTATCCCCACTCCTGCTATTCCTCAGCTTATCAACAGTGAACTGGCTATAGGGGACTTAAATAATGATGGTTCACCAGATATAGTACTAACAGGACTTTCTCAGAACGGAAAGATTTCTGAAGTCTTTCTGAATCAAGCTGGAAGCTTCACAGCCTTAAGCATTGGCCTTACGCCTATGGATGAAGCTAGTGTAGCCATTTTTGATATAGATAAAGATGGGAAGCAGGATATTCTCCTTAGCGGTAGCTCTGACGGTGCAGGACTTATCACTGAAGTATACCTGCAAACCCAGGATCTTAACTTTAGGAGAAAGCCACTTTCACTTCCTGGACTCCAGAATGGAAGTATAGACTGGGCGGACTTTGACCTGGATGGCTTCCATGACCTTCTTCTCACAGGAGATAATGGCCCTAACAGGGTGGGAGCGGTATACAACTATAACCAGGCTGATACCAGCTTTGTCCTATTCGCTAAGATTGACAGCGTGGAAAGTGGGAATGCTAGCTGGGGAGACTTTAATGAAGATGGGTTTACGGATATCATCCTTACGGGACAAAGTGGAAACTTTGGGACTGACAGAACCACCATCCTATACCGTAATAATAATGGGGTAGGCTTTGTAGAAGAACCTATCAACTCTCAGCTATTTCAAAACCTAAGTGGAGGGAGTGCAGCCAAGTGGGCCGACTTTAACACTGATGGGAGACTTGATTTAGCCATTGTGGGTGTTAGCGGGGGAAATCCTGCCAATACCTTCAAGCTCTATACTAATGAGCTGGCAGGACTTGAAGCAGACGTAGTACCCACTCCTATTAATTTGGCGGCTGTCCAGGATGGGTTTGACATAGCAATTACCTGGGATCCTTCCACTACTGTCTCTGAAGAGACCACCTATGAACTTATAGTAGGCACCACCAGGGGAGGGAGTGACATCAGAGCTGGTCTCTCAGATCCTGGTACAGGCTTTAGGAGAGTACCCACCTTGGGAGAATTAGCCGCTACTTTCTCTTACAGGCTGACTGATATAAGCACACCTGGAAAGATTTACTACGCCTTACAAGCTATAGAAAACGATTTTGAAACCTCTCCCTTTATTGAGGATAGCATCACCTATGTACGCCCAGACTTCTCTGAGGAAACCTCCACCTATTTTAGTAGCGTACCAGCGCTAAGAGTAGAGGATGGTGCTATTGCCTGGGGAGACGCCTTTGGGCAAGACGCATCAGACTTCTTAGACTTATTTATTACGGGTGCTACAGATTCCGTTCCCAAAGCATTTTTATATCTGAACAATGGAGGGAATACTTCCCTTAGCCTGGCTACAGATACACTTCCAGGCGTAAGAAATGCCAGTGCCGCCTGGGGAGACTATGATAATGATGGAAACCTGGATCTCTTGTATGCTGGAGAAGATAGAGATGGTAACCCCCTTACGAAACTATATCGTAGATCTGGGAATAGCCTAATTGATATAAGTGCTGCTGCTGGTCTTGATAATATTAGTGATGGAGACGTATACTGGGTGGACTATGATAATGACGGGGATCAGGATATTTTCTTGACAGGTAGAGCAGATACAGGGCCTGTCACTAAGCTATTTGAAAATATTGAAGGGGCTGCATTTATAGATATAGCTGTGCCCTTACCAGACCTACAAGCAAGTAAAGCAGACTGGGCAGACTTTAACGGGGATGGCCTTATGGATTTGGTCATCATGGGACAGCAGGCAAATGGACTGCCCTTTGCAGAAATTTACAGGAATGAGAGTAACGGTGCCTTCGGGGCCTGGAATTCGGGAATTATTGGCCTAATGGATGGCGACATCAAGTGGGGCGACTTTAACAATGATGGTGAGGTAGATTTAGCCTTAATTGGAATTGATGACCTTGGAAATCAAGTTTCAGCCGTCTACAGGCAAGACATAGGAGGCGTGTTTACCCAGATTTCTATTCCAGGATTACCTGCCTTGAGCGGTGGAAGTATAGAGTTTGCAGATTTTGATAATGATGGATATAGGGACCTCCTTATGAGTGGAAACACCGGGACGGGCCTACTGGATCATCAGACTGTCCTGTTGAAGAATAATAGATCAGGAGGATTCTTCTTAGATAATATCAACTCTTCTGCCTTAACGGATGCTGGAAATAGTACAGTAGGGGTGGCAGATGTAAATCTTGACGGTAAAATAGATGTGCTGTTAGCTGGTATGGCAGATGATGGCGTAAACACCTTCCTTACTACTCGCCTCTTTACTAATATCACTACGGAAGATGCTACAGTACCTTCTCCTCCACAGGCTGCCAGCCTATTAGCATTTGTGGATAGTAATGATCCAGATAGGGTAACCCTGCGCTGGAATCCACCTACTCCTCCTTCGGGATTAGATGCTTCAGTAGTGGATGGATATACCTACAACATTTACTTGAGACGTGGAGGTACGCTGGAAGCTTCCCCTCTATCAGATATACTTTCTCCTGCTAACCGTAGGGTAGTAAGATTAGGAAATACCTCCCACAGAACTGAGTGGGTCATTGATGGACTCCCTTCAGGGGAATACTCATGGTCCGTCCAGTCTGTTGACCAAGACTTCCAGTCTTCAGTCTTTGCACCGGAACCTAGCTCCTTCACCATAGACGCACCTATCTTTGCGGATGTAACCAGCTTTGCTATTCCGGCCATCCCTAATGCTGGGATTAGTGAATCCAGCTTAGACTGGGGGGACTTTGATAATGATGGGGACCTAGACCTTCTCATATCTGGAGAATCCAGTGATGGGCCAGTGTCCAGAATTCTACGAAACAGAGGAAACGGAATCTTTGATGACTACACAGATTCGCTAGGGGTAGCCCTTATACAGGTACGGAAAAGCTTAGTAAGCTGGGGAGACTTTAATGCAGACGGAAATCTAGACTTCTTCATCTCTGGGGAAGGAGAGCTGAGTGGTACTACTTTCTCCACTAGTGAAATTTATAAAGGAGATGGACTGGGCGGATTTACGACCCTCCCTAACCTGAACATTGTCCCCATTATATCAGGAGATGCTGAGTGGGGAGATTACGATAATGACGGAGACCTGGACCTCGCTACCATGGGGATAGGGGAAACGGCAGGGGTTACTACTGCTATCTACCGGAATAATGGAGATGAGACCTTTACCAGGATTGCTGCTCCAGTGAACATAGGAACAGGAGAATTAGCATGGGGAGATTATGATGGAGACCTAGACTTAGACCTGTTCATATCAGGAGCTAGGGGACTGATTCCTTCAACCCGATTATTTGAGAATAATAATGGCTTATTCCAGGAACTGATTGTTACTCAGGATGAGTTACAGTCAGGAAGTATAGACCTAGGCGACTATGATAATGACGGAGACCTGGACCTCCTTTTAACAGGAAAAGAGACTAATAGAAGCATAGCTAAGGTATACCGGAATGAAGGAAGTTTACCCTTTGTTGACATAGGGGCCCCCTTAGATTCTGTAGCTGAAGGAAGAGCTATTTTCGGCGACTATAATGATGATGGGTTACTTGATATCTTCCTGGTAGGTAGTGATAGGAATGGAGATCGCATAGCTAAAATTTACAATAATGATACCCTGGCTACTGGTGGATTTTTGTTTGACCAGGCAGCCTCTACTACACTCAGAGGGGCAGATGAAGACGCCTATGCCGCCTGGGGAGATTTTGATGGGGATGATAAAATAGACCTGGTAGTTTCTGGTCTGGAGCGTGAGAATGCACAGGGAGTGAAGTTTAGAGGACTAAGATTCTATAAGAATAATGAGGCTACACCTAATGGGTTCCCGGGTCCACCCGTATCTCTAAGCCAGACAGCTGATGGGAATGTGATTGAGTTTGTATGGTCTCCACCTGAAAAATATGTGATCCCTGGTGTTACGGACAGTACGGGGATTGAAGGGCGTACCTTCTCATATAATCTACTGCTAGGATCACTAGCCACCGGAGAAATAGATGTGATTACCCCTATGGCAGATACCACAGATGGATATAGAAAGGTAGTTCGTCAGGGGAATGTAGGCTATGACTTTAGTTGGCGGGTAGAGAACCTGCAGGCAGGGGACTATTTCTGGTCTGTTCAGGCCATAGATGCAGACTTTGAAGGCTCTGCTTTCCCTGCACCTGTACAGTTCACCTTTATTCCTACTTCCTTCCAGGATGTAACGGATACAGAATTTCCTGTGAACCAGCTACCGATGCGTGTTGAAAATGCAGCGGTCAATTTTGGGGATTTTGATAATGATGAAGACTTGGATATCCTCATTTCAGGTAAGCTGGATGATGATAACTTTGCTACCAGGCTATATGAATATGATTCTGGATATCTATTAAATCCTGCTGTTTCTGACAGCTTAATTGACTTAAGATTAGCTGCAGCAGAATGGGGTGACTATGATAATGATGGAGATCTGGATGTCTTCTTAGCTGGACAACATCAGCAAGAAGACGGTAGTTTAATAAGAGTTTCTATTATGTATGAAAATGCAAATGGAACCTTTGTAGCTAAGCCCTCTGTTTCTCAAAATATTACGCCAGTGTTCTTTGCTACTGCTAAGTTTGGAGATTATGATAATGATGGAGACCTGGACCTGTTTGTGGCAGGTAGGTCTGAGTCGAGTATCATCTCAGAGATTTATAAGAACGTCCTCAATCCAGATACTGATGAAAGAGTGTTTGTTAGGGATGTCACAGCCTCCAGTACTATAGTGGGGATAGAAGATGGAAGTGCCGCCTGGGGAGACTTTGATCAGGATAACTTCCTGGACTTAGTGATCACGGGAGAATCCGCTACAGGGCCTTTATCTGTGGTGTATAAAAACTCTGGAGATGGAACCTTTGTAGATGGACAGTATTCTCTTATCCCTATGAAGAATAGTAGTGTATCCTGGGGAGACTTTAATAATGATGGCTTCCTAGACCTCCTTATGGCTGGAGAATCTACCACTAATGCCTTTAGACCTGAGTCCAGGATTTATCGTTATGATAATGATGATAATGAGTTCCAGGATATTGTACAGGCCATGGAGGATGTGCGGAACAGTAGCGTTTCCTGGGCTGACTTTGATAATGATGGGTATTTGGACTTCTTCTTACTGGGAGAACAAAGACGTCAGGGGCAGGGAGATACAATCAGAATCTCTAGTATTTACAGAGGACGCCAAAATAGTAACTTCATTCAGGACCTGGGTTCTTCCAATACCATTGGAGACTTTAACTTCCCTAATGGGGTATGGGGAGACTATGATGCAGATGGAAGAATAGATCTTCTCTTAACGGGAATTAATGAAGACCTCCAAGACTTTGGATTCGCACTATATAGAAATACAGTGGGTTCCGCTCCCAGGATTCCTGACCAAATTACAGGCCTGCAAGACACCGTAATAGGAGATGAAATAAGGCTATCATGGGATGTGCCTGCGAACTATAATAATGCTGATTTTTCTGAAAGTCCTTCCTACAACATTGCCTTAGGAAGGATAGGGACTAGTATGATTAATTCTATAAGCCCTATGGCCGATACCCTAAGCGGGAGAAGATCCATAGTAGAAATTGGGAATGCAGGACACACAAGGAGCTGGACACTGAAGGAACTGCCTGATGGAAGATACTGCTGGGCAGTGCAAGCTTTAGCTGAGAACTACCAGGGAGGAGCATTTTCTGATACTGCCTGTTTCAACTTCATTAATCCTCGTCCGGTTATAGAGTTATCCGTCATGCCAGAGTTAGTGAGATATGAAGGGGATACCATAAGCTCAGTTACTTTACGAGATACTTCAGTTGTTGAAAGAATAGAGTTAAACTATAAAGGGATTTCTGAAACCCAGTGGAATAAGGAGGTTGCTACATTCTCTTCGGGAACCACTTATGAAGTAGTCATTAATGCAGGACTGAATGCAGGTAATGATCCGGATTGGAATCTCTCCACTGATAATGAAATTGGGATAGAGTATTACCTAGTCGCCATTGGTAAGTTTCCGGTAATTGGGACTAAATTTACTGATACTACTGATGTTGCGCGTGCATATTTAAGATTCGATGGCACAGGATTACAAGAAGGCCTAAGAGCTGTAGGTAGAGAGGTTTCCAGTTATAATATCCTAGCTATACCGTTAACATTGGATGATCCATCTGTCAAAGCAACCCTTGGAGATGATTTTGGGGATTATAATATTTTTGAGTGGCGTTTTTGGTATCAAGATGCCTTAGGGGTTAGACAAGAGTATGACTCTGTAGCAAGTTTACCATTGATTGAGCCAGGCGTGGGCTATTGGCTGATAAGGGACGGGGAATTTGGGAACCAGTATAATACAGGCTCAGGTAATACGGTGCGTGCC
>JBCCLI010000191.1:0-11707 GCA_039026975.1 Bacteroidota bacterium
AGCATACTGGGCTTTGCCAAGGAGATCATTGCCTTGACAGGCTCTAAGAGCCAGATCATCTTCAAGGACCTTCCCAAGGATGACCCCAAGGTGAGGCAGCCAGATATCACCAGGGCCAAGGAAATCCTGGGATGGGAACCACAAATCACGAGAGAAGAAGGGCTCAAAAGAACCCTAGCATACTTTAAAAAACAGGTAGGTGTTCCACAGCTATAACCTTATATAGGGTACCTGGAATACATCGTATACCAATAAAACCGATCTGATTTATTACAAAAATTGGATCGGTTTTTATTTTTTTTCCTATTTTTTTCTTTTTTCTTCCTTAAGAGAAACAGTAAGATGGAATTATTCGAATACTCCTACTATCCTCTTTTGTTAATTCTCTTATACTCTTATTAATGTAGGACAAAGTCCCTTTATCTATGAATAATTTGTAATTGCTTATTTTACATTCGTATAAATACTGATATTCTCTCAGAATAAATCTACCTTATAATACTGGTAATCAGCATTCTACTAAAAATATATTTTCCATCCTCCTTTAGTATCTCTACGCTTATTTTTGATTATATTCAATTAGAAATATACTTTTCAACATAAGTAATATTGATATTTTAGAAATAACTAATAAATTTATTTCGGGATTGAGATCATTTTGTAGAACTAATAAATAAAACTGTTTCAAATATTGAAGTTTTTTCAAAAAACTATTAGCTAAATCCTTCTAATTTCAATAAACCTTTCGTATATTCGTATGAATTTTAGCTCACTTGTAATCCTCGTACTTCATCCTTTCCTTCGGCTTTTCATTTAAGCCGCCTGCTTCGATTGTATCATTTATTGAAAGTATATGCTAGTGTCCACTAGAAGAAAACTAGTCTATTGTGCCATTATGTGCATAGTAAACTTGTGGGTATTTCCTGTTCAGTCAGCTACTCCTGCAAGTTCTACCACAATTGAAAGTCCAGAGGATTGCAGTATCAGTGTAGTAGCAGTTCTTGCAAGGGAAATATCCTGCCATGGGCTAAATGATGGTATTATTACCACCTCTGTTTCAGGTGGTACCGCCCCATTTACCTACAGCTGGTCAAATGGAACTTCTACTTCAGGGATAGGAAGTGCATCAGCAGGAAATTACACCATTACTGTAACTGATGTTCAAGGGTGTGAAGCTACAGATCAGATTTTGGTTTCTCAGCCTTCTGCTATCACGCTTTCTATGGAGGTAAATAATGCCACGAGTAACTCATCTAACGGAAGAGCTACTGTAGAAGCCTCCGGCGGAACTGGGAACATCTCATACCAATGGTCTACTGGCGCTAACTCTGCTACCCTGGCCTCACTTACTTCCGGGATTTATAGGGTTACTGCTTCAGACCAAAACGGATGTTCTACTTCAGCTAATGCGTATGTATTTGATGTCCAGGACTGTGGTACTGTTAATATAGCGAGAAACAGACCTGCCTTCTCCTCTTCCAATGGATTAAGTAGTTCTGCCAATCTCATAAATGATGGTGATGCTGAAACACGCTGGTTTAGTCAGGAAGAGGACGCCTGGGTGTATGTAGACCTGCTAGCCAGTTATAATGTATGTAGGGTGGTACTCAGCTGGGAGGCTGCTTACGCCTCTTCCTTTGATGTACAGGTCTCTTTAGATGCAGAAAACTGGACTACAGTCCAATCTATTCAGGAAAACGCCTCTCTAGAACAAGAATTCTTTTTAGATGATATAGGTAGATACGTGAGAGTAATCTCCAGAGAAGCCGCATTCCCTATAGGGGTAGCTCTCTGGGAAATGGAAGTCTATGGATCTGTAGAAGGAGTTATTAATCAGCCTCCATTCTTCAGTGAAGAGAATCCAGTCTTTTTTGTTCTGGAGAATAGCCCTGAAGGAACGCTTGTAGACAATGTAACTGCCTTTGATCTAAATAATGATGACATAACTTATACCATTGAAAGTGGAAATGAGTCAGGTGCATTTACCCTAAATCCTTCCACAGGAGCACTAAGTGTTAATTCACCTACACTATTAGACTTCGAATTATTCCAGCAGCTCTCCCTTGAAATCTCAGCTACTGATAACGGCCCTGGCAACTTATTTAATACCACTACGGTTCTTGTAAATATAGCTGACCAGGATGATACTGACTGCCTGGACAATGTAAGTGCAGAAGAAGCTGTTACCGTTAGTGCGTCTTCTTCTTCTAATCCTGCCTCTCTGGCCATAGACCAGGACGAAAATACATTCTGGCGCAGCCAGGGTGCTGCTCCTCAGTGGTTAGAGATAGACCTGGGTAGAAACTATGACCTTTGTGGAATAGACATAAGTTGGGGAAATGATTATGCAGCTGACTATAGCATTGAATTAGCTCAAACCCCCGGAAACTATACGCCTCTTTTAAGTAGAACTGGAAATACGGCAACTAACACCTCTTACACCCCTGAGTCTCTCATTTTTGGTAGGTTCATCAGAATCAACTGCCAGCGGGAAATCCTGTTCAGCAATAGCTTCTCTATCAAAGAAGTAGTCATATCCGGCTTTCCTTCTTCTGATAACCACGCCCCCTCTATTTCGGCTAACTCATTCTCTATACAGGAGAACAGTCCAGCAGGAACTACAGTGGGAAGTGTAAGTGCCATAGACTTTGACGGAAATGGTATTTTGTTTGATATTCTAGGTGGTAATCCTAACCAGACTTTCAGCATAAACCCAGTAAGTGGGGAAATAGTAGTAAATGATCCGGCCTTACTTGATTTTGAGACTACGCCTATATTTGAGGTGCTGGTTTCAGCTGAGGATGATGGATTGGGTGCACTTAGCTCTACCACTACTGTTAAGATCTCTCTTGAAGATGTAAACGAGGGAGTATGTAGTGAAGAAAATGCTGCTCTTAACCAGCCCTCTAAGGCCTCTTCCAGCAGAAGTAGTAGATTTTTACCAGAGAATGCTTTTGATGGAAACCTTAGCACAAGTTGGTCTACTGTCAACCGAGACCCTCAATGGTTATATACTGACTTAGGGTCTGTACAAGAAATCTGTGGGGTAACCATCCTATGGGGTAGTGCCTACGCCTATCAGTATGAAGTTCAGGTAAGTAATGATGCTGTCAGCTGGGCTACTATAGCTTCTAATAATAGGAACAGATCCACTACAGTAGAGCTTAAAGAGCTAGCAGCCAGTGGTAGATATGTAAGACTTCTATGTAAGAGAAGAATTTCCAGAAATGGATACATAGTGAGAGAAATTGAAGTTCATACTGTAGCTAATCCAGAGAATCAATCCCCTAAGCTAGATGGAGCAGTATTCAGTATTCCAGAGAATCTTAAAAATACTACTGAGTTTGGTTCCCTGTTTGCCCTGGATCCTGATGATGATCCCTTGACATTTAGCATAGTAGATGGGAACCTGGGCGGGGCATTCTCCATAAATGCAGAAACAGGTGTACTTTCTGTAGCCAATACAAATCAATTGGACTTTGAGCGGAACCCATCATTTACGCTAACTGTTCAGGTGGATGATCAGAACGTAAGTAATAACACTGATGACGCCACTGTCATTATCAATCTCACCAATGTAGCTGAGCAAGCATGTGTAGGTACCAACTTATCTCTTGCGGGACAGGTAGTAGCCTCATCCAGTATTAATAATTATACTCAAGCGGAAAACCTGGCTGATGGGGTAGGAACCACCAGATGGGCTAGTGGCCCTGGAAACGCGGAGTGGGTGTACATAGACCTTGGAGAGGAAGCGACCATTTGTCAGACAACCATTCGTTGGGAAGATTCTTATGCTACGGATTATAGGATACAGCTTTCAAATGATCTGGCTAACTGGGAGGATATTCAAATCATTCAGAATAATACTCAGCAGACTAATACCCTCCTGGGCCTACAAGGGACTGGGCGTTATATCAGAATCCAAAGTGATCAAGCTGCTAATTCTCAAGGAATTTCTATCTGGGAATGGGAAGTATTTGGAACCGCTTCTCCCACGCAGAATACCATTGGATTGGCTTCTGAGGAAGGTCTGAGTATATTCCCTAACCCGAGTGAAGGGGAAGTCAATATCACCTTTGAAGTCTCGCGCACCCAGCCTATGCTAGTACAAATTTATGACCTAATAGGCAACGAGGTATTCTCCTATGAAGGAAATGCCTTAGAAGGAACTCAATCACTTACTGTTCCCTTATATCATGTAGCCGATGGTACTTATATAGTCTCTGTTATCACAGAAGACCTTCAATCAAGGAAGAAATTGATCCTACAAAGGTAGGAGAACGAAATCTCTATATTCAGAGGGGTATGCCTACCAGGTGTACCCTTCTTTTTTTGGGCGGTAAATCTTCTACAGGGAGCTCATTAGGGGGAAGTATACATGAATAAGAACCCCAGAAATTTCTCTGGAATTCCTGTTGGCATCTTTCTTAACTCCTATTGCGGTTTAGGTAAGTCTAGGTATTGGGGAGCATACTCCTGGGATGTATACTTGGATATACTCGACATAAACACATTTTCCAGCTAAAGCGGGCAGCCAATGTATAAGCCATCCAGTGATTGGGAAAAAATTATACCGTAAAGACAGGGTCAAAAAAAATGGCTCTCCGGGAAGAGAGCCATTTGAAATTTTTACAAGAGTGTAAGGGGTTAAATAGTAGAATGTTGCCTAAGGATTTCCTTCGCTCTCTCTAAAATCAGTGGATTATCTAAATGAACCAAACCTCCATCAGGTCCAGGCTCTATATGATAACCCATAGATTCACCACGTTTGTAATGTTCACCTCCAAAATAATTTCTTACAGTATCCGCATTAAGCCCTAATTCTGACGCTATTTGTTTCATAGAACCGTCAGGTAGGCTATCCTTAATCTGGCGAAGCTGATTGAATGAAAGTGTCATAAGCAATATGTTTTGTTTTAGGTGAGTTTTTATAATATAGCTAGTTCTCCCATTCTTTCCAATAAGAGAAACTATATAGTTTCTCCTAATTGTATGATGATGAGGCTATATATACGCTCATGATCTCTCAAGGCTGGTTTTAAAACCCATTATTTGAAAAATATTTTATCCACAGAATTTATATTACCCTTTTCGTTTATTCTCCTGCGTACGCCTATAAATAGAAATCATAAAGCCTGCAGTTAGTATAAAGGTCCCCAGCCATAGTAAGTTTATAAAGGGTTTACGTATCACTTTTAGCACTACAGTATCTTGTCCAGCATTTTCCTGCTGCCTTACTTGTAACATGATCACTTCCCTTTGTGGGTCCACTCCTATAAAGGCAAAGTCCATAGCAAGCTCCTTCACTTTGCTGTCTATCATACCAGGGCGGTTATTTTGATCTATCACATAAATAGGATCAGCTAGCAGAGTATCTCCGCTAGTGGTACTTAGCTTTAACAAGGCAGCAGCGGCTACCTGGTATTCTTTCAGTTCCTCCCGCTGCTGGCTAAGGTCAGTAACTTGCATAAGCTGCCCAGTTACTTCTCCTATGGTGAAAGTATCTCCCACCTTCATTTCCAGGTCATGGTATCCATATTTAGGCTTGGTGGTCTCTGGATCAGGGATGCTAGATACGTGAGCGTATAAATCATGCGACCAAAAGACTTTTCTCGCAGGGTGAGCGATGATACTGTTTTCATCTTTATTTACTTCTGCCTCCGGATACAAGATAAAGGAACGCGAGCTATCCTCTAGAGAGGCAAAGGAGATTCCATATAGGTATCTCCCGTTAATATGGCCGGGATTTAAGTCCTTAATATTATTATTCAAGACCTCTTCCACCAGGGCTAAGTCAATAGCAGGTTTAGTGTCAAGGCTATTGGAAACTTTGGATTTATCTGCCAGAAACATCCCCACTGGAAGGACTATCGCAAACTCATCTCCCACACTATCATAAAATCGGATTTTGAAAGCAATTTCATTCTCCTCTATGATCCGAATATTTTTAACGGGAGGGACCGCTTCTTTTCTGCCTATGTATGTAAGCTGGTATCCTTCTATAGGCCGCGGTGCATCCTTAAGCAGGCCTACATTATCAATCTGCTCATCATTAGGCATACCTGCCAACTCCTCAGGGTAAAGGTTTTTTGAGATTACCTCATCATAACCTGAAGAAAAGAGAATCCCCAATAGCATCATTCCAAATCCTATATGTACCACCGTGCCCCCCATTACCTTAAGGCCTTTTTTATTCTTCTTGACCAATGATAGTAATACATCTCCATTAGCTAGTACTACAAAAAGGGACGCAAATAGCATGAGGTCGTCTGCTATGGCCATCACTCCGTATTGGATATAAGCAAATAGCTGGCCTATTACATTCTCAGGTATATTAGCAGTAGATATATAGGATTCAAAGATACTCTGGTAAGCAAACTCCTTCCGGTAATACAGAAGCGCAAGAGAAATTAAGGAGCCTGATATCATGGCTATGAGAAAGGGCCTGTACAGCGCTTTCCCTACTCCTTCCTTCTTACCTATACGCCACCATAGAAACTGTCCTACACCTGATAGTACCCCAAAAGCAATGGCAAACCACACGTTCCACTGGTAGTAAAACAGCTGAATGTTAGGGGGGGGCGCCAGGTTAGTTCCTGCAATCTTGTTGAGGACGGGGAGAGAGGTAGACAGTAAAATTTCTGCTCCTGAAAGGGTGAACACCAACACACCTAAAAAAAGTACATTCTCCGCTGACCAAAACTTACTATCCGGCTCCTTGGAAGGAATATCCTTCCAACGCAAGGTAAATAAAACGGTTACTACTGCTACGTACACCAGCACAAGAATTAATAGCTGACCCGATAGGCCTAAGTCAGTAAATGTGTGAACTGAGGTTTCTCCTAATATGCCACTACGAGTTAAAAAGGTGGCATAGAGGACCAGGAGAAAAGTACTTACTAGGAGAATTAGCGCTAGCTTCAGATAAGATTTTGAACGCTGGTAAATGAGCATAGCATGTAAAGAAGCTACCCCACACAACCAGGGAACCAGCGAGCCATTCTCTACGGGATCCCAATTCCAGTATCCACCAAAGTTAAGGGTTTCATAGGCCCAGTAGCCTCCCATGATGATTCCTACTCCTAAAATCATTACGGAAAAGGACGTCCAGGGAAGAGCATACCTAATCCACTCGTGAAATTTACCTTTGATTAATCCACCGATCACAAAGGCAAAAGGCACTACTGTAGACGCAAACCCCAGGAATAAGGTAGGGGGGTGTATGACCATCCAATAATTTTGTAGGAGAGAATTTAATCCACTCCCATTAGATGGGACAAAGTCCGGTCTCTGAATATAGACCTCATTATCAGGAAATACAGACTGGAGAAGGATAAAGGGGGTACTTCCTGCCTTCCAGCTTTCAGGCTCAAAGAAACAGGCCACTACTCCCATGCTAAGAATAAAGAGTCCTGCAGTAGCTTCCCATGGGGTAGCCTTGTAGGCTGCTCTCATCTTCCTGACTTCTACCAGGTACCCGAAGTATATTATGGTAAAGCCTAAAACAAATAGGATAAATAAGGTAAAAGAAATTCCACTTAGGCTGTCGAAGGCATTATTCCATCCCCAAAAGGTCTGAAAGGAAGTTTGTCCACGGAATAAAAGCATGAGAAAAGTACCAGAAAGTATGATTCCGCCTATATGCATGGCCCCTTTTAGAGGCAGTACCTCTCTGTCTACTCTTATTCTATATCCCAGGTAAATAGCAGGTAGCAGTCCAAGGATTACAAACACGCCCCATACAGCACCATTACCGATGTACACTCCCAGGATCATGGAGGTCAGTATGAGTTCTACGGAAGCTATAATACCAAGAACCATATTTCGCCACTCGTGCTTGGCGGTCATAATGATACCTCCTAATACTGAGTGCCAAAAGCACCATAATAAGAAGCTCCCTTCCTGCCCTTCCCAAAAACAAGAGATAATAAAGTGAACGGGCAACTCATTACTGGAATGAGCCCATACATAATGGTACTGATACTGATGGGAGTAAATAAGGTAGAATAGCGTTCCTATGATCCCTATAATACCTGTGATATGTAACCCAAAACTCCACAGTCCTAACTTTTCCCAAGCCTTCTTGTCCCCATTTTCCCTCGCTTCTGCATATAAAAAGCTGATAAGGGCTATCAGGGCAGAGGCAAATGCAAGGGAAGTAAATAATTCTCCTAACTTTCCTCCTGTTAACAGCATACGTTACGTGTTGTGTGTATTATAGTGTAGTAGATTCTCCTGCTGTAATATCTGTCTCCTCATACTTAGAAGGACATTTCATAATAATTTTATCTGCAATAAATTGATCTTGAGGATTATATCCTCCTATCACTACTACCTTCTCAGCCGTCTCAAAATTGATAGGTTTAGGATCTCTATAAATGACTTGCTGAACCACATTCATAGTATCCTTGAGGTAGAAGCTAAAAAGATCCTGCTCAGCTATATAAAAGGCTTCCTCACGCATGACCCACTCCCCTACTATATGGACTTTCTTGCCCGTTTTTCTGGCAGTGGCAAAATCAGTGTAGACACTTGCATTCTGAGAAAAGTTCACCCCTAATGCTACCATAAAAATAGCAATGACAGCAAGAAGAATGATATTCCTTGTTTTCATAACTTACTGATCAAAGGCGTCTACTTGTTTTTCGAGTTTAGCAATCTTCCGGTTAAGTAGAACCATAAAAAGTATTACTCCCAAAAATATCACCAGAATCACTGCCAGCACAGAGTAAATACGCTCGCTCTTTAACAAGACCGACTGCGTGGGCTCTACTTGTAGGAGGATAAATGATATGAGAAACGAAAAAATAAGGTTCATATGTTAAGGTGTATTGTAGACTCTATCGGATTCCAGGTTGTCCATTCTGATCTTAAGCCGATCCCATCTGTTTTGAAGCTCGTACATCCATACACCCAGGAAAATAAATCCCAGCATACCTGGATACATGATCATTCTATACAAATTATCAAATCCTTCCTGCTTAAATATAAAGGAGCCTCCACCAGAAGCGCTCCCACCAGCTGTAGGATGTAGCCCTGGTAACATTTTAGGTATAATGAAATACAAAGGAATGAGTGTGGCAAAAGCAAATATATTATAGGCTGCAGATGCCTTGGCTCGCTGTAAGGGCTCCCCAAAGGAGGATCTAAGTAAAAAATAGGCTAAGTATACAAAAAGAGAAATGGCAGCGCATATTAAGATAGGATCATTAGTCCACCATATGCTTAAATCATCTACTGGCATATGGGCTTTCCAGGCTACTCTCCCCCATATACTACCTGAAACCAGCCCAAGTACAATAAAAATAGTCCCTACTTGGGCAGCAGCCCTGGCCCTGGCATCAGCATACATGGGATCTACTGTTATTTCCCTGTCAGGATCTGTTTCTCTCAGCAGTTTCACACTATGCACTACTGAAATAGTCATCAGCACAATGACCACAAACCACATAGGCACATGGTAAAACATATTCCTACTACTCTGCTCTAATGAACCTAATTCAGGCAAAGTGGCTAGGAGCCCATACAAGATGGCATACAACACAAGTCCAACTCCTATTACCTTATATAGATCGCTTACTTTCATCATTCAAATATAATATACTAACTTCCTTATATGAAAGATTGTTAGGATCAAATCTAGCTTAATGGAACTATAATCTTTATGGGGCTATTCTTTCCAAAGCGTAGGGAATAATAGCATTGAAATGGCCGTCAGAAGCATGGCAAGACCCAGTAAGAAATAAATATTAGAAAAAGTGGTAGTAGCCTCCAAGCCTTCAATGGCTACTCGGGAAATTCTAATGGCTGTCAGTAGTACTGGCACCGTCAGCGGAAACCCTAATACAGCCAGCAAGGTAACTCTATTCTCTGCCTTGGCAGCTATGGCTGAAACCAAGGTCAAGGTAGCTGCAAGCGTCCATGCTACTACCCACACGATTAGGGTAAACAAATCCATCTGGATAATCTTAACGCCCCCTATTAAGCTGAAGAAAATAAACCCCAAGGTTCCAATAAGCCCTAATAAGCCCGTGTTATAAAAAATTTTCGTGAGAATGATCGCTGATGGACCTGACAGGCTGTACAAGTACCGCTGCTGGGTAGCACTCTCCGTCATAAAGCTCTTGGCTACTGCATTAATAGCCACAAATAGCAAGATGATCCAGAAAAGTATGTTCCAACTTAGGGGATTCATTTGGCGTTGGAACGCAAGCCCTACGACTAAAACCGTAGACCCCACGTATAAAAGAAGCCCGAAAAAAGCATAGCGCTGCTTCCATTCGAGCTTTATTTCTTTTAACCAAAGGGCTTTGAACTCAGCCCAGAATCTCCTCATTCTTTCTTTGCTTTTTCTTTTCTAGCTTTTTTGAGGGATTTCTCCTCCTTACGGACTAGCTTATATCTCATAGCTGTATCTCTCTGACGAAATCTACTTTCAGGCCCTTGTCTTCTGCTACGAGTATTTCTAAGCCTAACGACTTTCCTTGAGTCTTTCAAGGCTACTTTTTTCTCTACTTTTTCCCTTTTCTCAGCAGGCGCATTTTGGGCGGTAACACTACCAAGCCCTAGAAATAGTAGTAGGACAAGCGTAACAATTTTATGGATTGGTTTCTTCATACGTAAATACTTATGCCTTCTAAAATAAGGATATGCCCTCAGGAATCATAATGGTAGAGACGCAATATTTTGCCCTACATAAATCGTATTACTCTGTTCCCATGAACGGATAGGTATAATCCGTAGGAGGGACAAAGGTTTCTTTAATGGTTCTCACAGAAACCCAGCGCAGTAGGTTCAAGTAGGATCCAGCCTTATCATTTGTTCCGGAAGCTCTACCCCCTCCAAAAGGTTGCTGCCCTACTACCGCACCCGTAGGCTTGTCATTTATATAGAAATTCCCAGCAGTATGACGGAGAATACGCATACTCTCTTCTATCACATATCTGTCCTGAGAGAAAATAGCTCCTGTCAATGCATACGGACTAGTCTCATTCAGCAACTGCAGCGTATCCTCATAGGCCTCGTCTTCAAACTTATAAATGGTCAGTACCGGTCCGAAAATCTCCTCACACATGGTCAGGAACTTGGGATTTTCAGTTGCTATCAGGGTGGGAGAAATAAAGTAGCCTTCTGAATCATCATAAGTTCCACCTATCAGAATCTCCGCATCATCAGCTGCTTTTACCTTTTCTATATAGCCAGCTATTTTATCAAAGGCCCGCTTGTCAATTACAGCATTGATGAAGTTAGTGAAGTCAGCTGGATCCCCCATTTTGAAGCTCTTTAGATCTTCCAGAAGATTGGTGATGACCGTATCATACAGGGAGGCGCTTATATAAGCACGTGAAGCCGCAGAACATTTCTGTCCCTGGAATTCGAAGGCCCCCCTACTGAGGGCTGTAGCAGCCGCTAAAGCATCTGCCTTTTCGTGAACCACCACATAGTCCTTCCCTCCTGTTTCTCCTACTATTCTGGGGTAACTTTTATACTTGCCAATGTTGTTTCCTATGGTTTTCCAAAGATGCTGAAATACACCCGTAGAGCCTGTAAAGTGAAGGCCTGCCATATCTGGATGTGAGAAGATAATGTCTCCCATCATAGGTCCATCTCCGTAGATAAGGTTGATTACACCATCTGGAAGGCCTGCTTCTCTGAAGACCTCCATTACCATATTAGCAGCATACACCTGAGAATCTGCAGGTTTCCA
>JBCCLI010000192.1:0-11702 GCA_039026975.1 Bacteroidota bacterium
ATACCCTGGAAAAAATTTATCTCTGCCTGGAGTACGAGCTACCAGAACTGGAGATGGATCCCATTTTGATGGAAAAAGCGAAACTTCCCATTCAGCGGATGCTGGACATCAGTGCTGCTGCTGGACTGTAGCGAAAACAGGCATGCGGGAAACTGGATATTCTCACACAAAGATGGCTGGTTTTCCCCATTATAGGTCTGTGTAAAAATTTAATTTTTCCCTCATTACAAATATAACATTCTGAATACCAGCATAAATTATCCTTTTTTTGGTGGATAAGTATGTGGAAAGCCTGTGTATTACAGCTTTCTGTTTTTTCCAGGCTGGTATAACCGTAGGCTTTTCGTAACTTCATTCTCCCAAATTTCTCCTTCACTCAAGGAAATCAATTTTGTACCCTTATGGATCAAGCAGGCTATACACCCGTATCAGCACTTGGAGAATTCCGTCTCATAGATAGAATGACCTCGAAGTTTTCTTCCTATCATGAGCAAGTGCTCAAAGGGATAGGGGATGATGCAGCTGTGGTTAAGACTGCAGACGGAATGGTAGATGTGATCAGCACAGATTTGTTGATAGAAAAAGTCCATTTTGACCTGTCTTATGTTCCGCTTAAACACCTGGGATACAAGGCAGTGATTGTGAATTTGAGTGATGTGGTAGCTATGAATGCACAGCCCTATGGGATCACTGTCTCAATAGGCATGAGCAATAGATTTCCGGTAGAGGCTCTTGATGAATTGTATGCGGGTATCCATCAGGCATGCAAGCAGTACAACGTAAATCTGCTGGGAGGGGATACCACCAGCTCTAAAGTGGGACTCGTCATCAGCATCACGGCACTGGGAAGAGAGAAAGAAGAAAAAATCACTTACCGTTCTGGTGCCCAGAAGAATGACCTGGTTTGTGTAAGCGGTGACTTAGGAGGTGCCTATGCCGGCTACCTAATTTTGGAAAGAGAGAAAAGAGTATTTCTGGATAAACCGGAACTTCAGCCAGACTTATCAGATTATGATTATGTAGTAGGAAGGCAATTAAAACCAGAAGCCAGAATAGATATTCTACAAACCTTGGAGAAAGTAGGCGTACAGCCTACAGCCATGGTAGATGTTTCAGACGGAATTGCGAGTGAGATACATCATATCTGCAATCAAAGTAAGTGTGGAGCTAAAATCTACTCAAACAAACTTCCCATAGATTTTCAGACTGTTTCTGTCGCTGAAGAATTTAAGATTAGCCAGAATACATTCGCCCTGAACGGAGGAGAAGATTATGAGTTAATGTTCACCATCCCTTTGGCAGACTTCAGTAAAATTCAAAGGGTTCCTGAAATTCAGGTCATAGGAAGCATCACAGAAGAAAAAAACAGTGTGTTCTTCATATTGGATGATGGGTCGCAGATAGACTTGGAAGCCCAAGGCTTCCAGCACTTTAGTTCCGAGGAGCTAATAGAAGGAAATCAGTTAGAACAGGAAATGTAAGCATGGGAGTAACCAGCATCATATCATACAATGTTAATGGAATTAGGGCTGCCGCAAAGAAGGGCCTCATAGACTGGCTCAAAAAAGAAGATCCTGATGTGTTTCTCATTCAAGAAACCAAGGCCCAGCCTGATCAATTAGATGAAAGCTTGATAAAGCCTGAAGGCTATCACGCCTATTATTATTCTGCTGAAAAAAAGGGATATAGTGGAGTATCTATATTCTCCAAGAAAGAGCCTATCCATGTGGAGTATGGATGTGGCCTTCCTAAGTATGATGCGGAAGGGAGAGTGATTAGAGCAGACTATGAGGGATACTCTATTATAAGTGTATACTTTCCATCTGGAACCAGAGGCGGAGACAGACAGATTTATAAGGAAGACTTTCTGAAAGATTTTTTAGTGTATTTACAAGATTTAAGAAAGAGCTATCCTAATCTGGTGATTTCAGGAGACTACAATATCTGTCATAAGTCTATAGACATTCATGATCCGGTAAGAAATAAGAATACATCAGGATTCCTCCTACATGAAAGAGAGTGGGTAACGGAAATGATAGGAAATGGATATGTAGATACCTTTAGGAAATTTCATGAGGATGAGCCGGACAGGTACTCATGGTGGTCTTACCGTGCGGGTGCCAGAGGAAAAAATAAAGGATGGAGAATAGACTACCAGATGGTGACAGTAGAGTTAGCAGATAAATGTGTAGATGCAGACATACTAGACCAGGTGGTTCACTCAGATCATTGCCCCACTAAGCTGGTGATGGATTTTGGGTAATTAGGGATTGAATTACTTTTTCGCTAGAATTATTTTGGACATAGTTCTTTTTTCTCGACTAAAGGGGTTGAAATACCATGATTTTCATATAAGTTCGAGAACACTGTTCCACCTGCTTACGTTATGAAGTATACAGGTATCCACTAGTTAGTTTTATTCATCCGCTCCGGATGGATTAACGGGTAACAAGTAAAGTAAGTTGATTTCCACCATTCATCTCTCTGATGAATAGTTATATGTGTCTACAGGTCTCACAAACAAAACTGATTTATGAGTCAGCAACATGAATTGCTTGATAAAAGACTGAGGGAGTTCCGTCAAAAGTATTACACAGATAAGCTGATTAAGGGAACCATCATTTTCTTTCTCTTGGTGTTGTCTATTATCATGCTGATGATCCTGAGTGAAGGTTTCTTTGGATTTAGCAGTAAGGTAAGGACTAGTATGGTGTGGGTCCTCTCCTTTTCCGCTTTGGGGATTTTAGGATATATGATTGTCTGGCCGCTCAGTCAGCTATTTAACCTCTCCAAGACCATTAATGATTTTCAAATTGCTGACCTGGTGAAGAAGAACTTCCCAGATATTAATGACAAGCTCACCAATTTTCTTCAGCTAAGAAGTCAATCAAGTCAGTCTAATTTCTTGTTGCAGGCTGCACTAGATAAGAAGGCTGCAGACATAGCCCCTGTATCTCTTAGCTCAGCTATAGACTTCAAGCAAAATGGAAGAAGAGCTCGCTACTTGGGTATTCCTCTACTGATCTTACTTCTTGGATGGATAGCCTACCCAAAGTTTATGAGTAACAGTGGACAGCGGTTAATCAATTATGATCAGGAGTTTCTTCCCCCTGCTCCATTCACCATAAATGTAAATAATCTACCTACCACATTCATAGCAGGACAGACCTATGAGGTAGAGGTAACATTAGATGAGGTGTCTGAGTTACCTAGTGAACTATTTATGTATATAAAAAGAAACTCAGAGCAGCAGTTTCTCGATTATAATCTGAAGCAAAACGATAATACTCACTTCGTCTTTACTTTCTCCGATGTAAAAGAAGATTTCAGCTTTTATGTAGGGAACCCTGAAGTAAAGACCTCAGCCTATAATGTCCATGTAGTAAAGAGGCCCTTTATTAAAGATTTTCAGGCTACCATTTTTTACCCACCTTACACAGGCTTAAAGCCAGAGAAGTTAGATCCTAATATAGGAGACTTTAAGGCTATCAAAGGGTCTACCGTTTTATGGGAGCTTGATCCACAGGGAGATATTCAGAAAGCCAATTTTGTCATAGATGATAGTACCCGCTTTGAATTTAAGGAAGAAAAAGAAAGCTATGTATTCAGAAGAAGGTTAAGTGAGAGCATAGATTATTACCTGGGATTAACTTCCTTGGAGAATATAAAAAATGCTGATACAGTAAAGTATAGAGCTACTATTTTCCCAGACCGCTATCCTTCCGTTTACACTTACTCCTCCAGCACAGAATTTCTCATAGACCTGGACACGAGTATGCCGCTAGATCTAGAAATAGCAGATGACTACGGGTTTTCAAAACTAAGGCTGATGTATCGCTTTATAAAGTCTGGTGGGACGAGTGAGGTATCGCAAAAGTATTTATCCTACCCATTGGAATTTTCGAGAAACGTACTGGTTCAACCTTTGAGTTTTCAAATAGACCTTACCGCTTTGGGGTTACGTGAGGGAGATGAGATAGAATACTACTTGGAAGTATTTGATAATGATCAGATCTCTGGACCCAAATCTAGTAAGAGTGGTATTTTCAAAGCTGTATACCCAACTCTGGATGAAAAGTATGATGAACTTTCTGGTGATCAGGAAGAGGTGAAGAAAGAGCTTGAATCCATGGAAAGAAAAGCCAGAGAACTTCAGGAGGCATATCAGAAAATGCAGGAGAAGTTACTGGACAAGAAAAGGTTAAACTTTGATGACCAAAAGGAGCTGAATAAAATTATGGAAGAGCATCAGCAGATGATGCAGGACATGGAGAACGCACAAGAAAAATTTGAAGAGACAAAAGATAGGCTAACAGAAAATCAGATGATCTCCCCTCAGACGCAGAAAAAGTTTGAAGAGCTCAATGAGTATATGGAGCAGCTGAAAGATTCTGAATTGGAAAAAATGTTGCAGGAAATGCTGGAGCAAATGCAGAATCTCAATCCTGAAGATATTAAGAATAAGTTAGAGCAGCTTCAAAAGAACGATAAGAGTTTACAGAAAAGTCTGGAGAGAACACTAGAGTTATTGAAGCAGCTAGAAGCTCAGCAGAAGGTAGATGAACTCAGAAATAAAATAGATAATCTTAAGGATAAGCAGGATCTGTTAAAAGATAAGCTTGATAATTCTGACTCTGAAGAAGATCTGGAAAAGACAGCGGAAAGACAAGAAGAGCTATTCAAGCAGATGGACAAGATTAAGGAAGACCTGGAAAAGTTAGACCAACTAAAAAAGCAAACCCGTTCGCCTGATGATGGGTTGATGAACAAGCTGGAAGATGAAGCTGATATCACGCAGAAGGAAATGAAGAATGCAGCCGAACTTATGAAGGAAGCTGCTAAAGAAAAAGAAAAAGAATCCGGAGAAGAAGGAGAGTCTGGAGAAGAAGGAGAATCTGGAGAACAGGGAGAATCAGAAGAAGGGAAAGAAAGCCAAGAAGGAGGGGAGCAGGAGAACAAAGAAGGAGAGCAAGGAGACAAGCAAGAAGGGCAGGAAAGTGAGGAAGGTGAGGAAGGAGAACAGAGTGAGCAAGGAGAGAAATCTGAGAAGCAAGATTCTGAAAGCTCAGAAGAGGGAGAGCAGAGCGGAAGCCAAAATCAGCAAGGCCAGCAACAACAAGGACAGCAGCAACAGGGTCAATCTCCTCAACAGCAAAAAGCAGGGAAGTCTCAGAAGAATGCTTCTCAGCAACTTCAACAAATGTCTGACCAGCTTAATGGAATGCAGTCTGGCATGCAGATGCAGCAAGATCAGCAGAACCTGGAAAATCTAAGAGAATTATTAGAGAACCTACTCACATTATCCTTTGATCAAGAGGGCTTAAGAGATGAAGTAAGGAAGCTCAAGTATGGAGATCCTTCACTGAGGGAGAAGAGTCAAGAGCAGAAAAAGCTTCAAGATGATATGGAATTAGTGGCTGATAGCTTGGAATCTTTAGCTAATAAGGTGTTTGCTATTAAAAAAGAAATCCTGGATGAGAGCGAAAAAATACAGGAAAGTATGCAGCGTTCTCAGGCCTTCTTCCGTAATAAGCAGATATCTATGATAGAATATCATCAGCAAACTGCGATGACTTCTATCAATAATTTGGCCAATATGCTCTCAGGTATCATGAAGCAGATGCAGCAGAGCATGATGAGTGGTATGCCTTCTGGCATGAATCAGAAGCCAGGTCAGAATCAGGGGATGCAGCAGCTCAGTGAAATGCAGCGGCAGTTAAATGAAAAGATGCAGCAGATGATGGATCAGATGAATCAAGGCTCCCAGATAGATACTGAGAAGCTACAGCAGATGGCAGCAGAGCAGGAAGCAATTCGTCAGCAGTTGCAGGAAGCACATGAAAAGATCCAGAAAGATGGGGGAAAAGCACTCGGAAATATGGATAAAATCATGAATGACATGAAGGATTCTGAGACAGAATTAAAAAATAAGCAGCTTACTCATGAAACCCTTATGAGGCAGCAGCAAATCTTAAGCAGGCTATTACAGGCAGATAAGTCAGTTAGACAAAGAGAGCTGGATGATAAAAGAGAATCCCGATCAGGAAAAGAAAGAGAACGGAAATCTCCTGATGCCTTGACAGAAGATGAACTTCAAAACAAGATCAGACAGGAACTCTTGAAGACGAATAAGTTGGAATATTCCAATGATTTCATAATCTTAATTGAGCAATACTATAAACAGTTAGAGGAGAAAAAACCATGAGTGGTACTGAAACTAAACCGCTTTTGAACCACCAGTTGATTCTGGATAGCAAGATAGAAGCTATTAATAAGGTGGAAGCATTGATAGAGTCTTTAAAAGGAGATCTATCTATTAAAGAAGATGTGTACGCTAACATAATGGTAGCGGTTACAGAAGCGGTCAATAACTCCATCCAGCATGGGAATATGGAGGATACTAGCAAGAAAGTGGTGGTAGACCTGGAAGTGTTAAACCCTTACCGTATGCTGGTGAGAATAAAAGACCAGGGGAAGGGCTTTGATCCTGACAGTTTACCAGATCCTACAGCCCCAGAAAACATTGAAAATATAGGTGGAAGAGGCGTCTTTCTGATGACCCACTTATCAGATTCTATAGAGTTTCAAGATAATGGAAGACAGGTAGAAATGACTTTTAATATCTGACTGACCCTTAATGCCTATTCAATTTACTACGGATGATATAGACTTTACTCTCTCTGATTCTTCTCAAACCACTACCTGGATAAGTAAAATTATCCACTCTCATCATGTAGCCATACAGGAAATAGTCTATATTTTCTGCTCAGATAAACGGCTTCTGGAGATAAATAGAGAAAGCCTCTCACACGATTATTACACAGATATTATCACGTTCCCATTTCAGAATGATCCTATCCACACAGATATATTTATCAGCGTAGACAGGGTTCGTGATAATGCATCCGCTTTTGGAGTCTCCTTTGATGATGAATTAAGGAGGGTCATGATACACGGAATACTCCATATATTAGGATATAAGGATCATACAGAAGTGGAAAAAGAAGAGATGAGAACTAAGGAAAACTGGGCGCTTTCTATATTTCAGTAATGTTCCACGTGGAACATTGCCATCAAAAGTCTCCATATTCTCTTCCTATGACCCACCTATAAGTATTCTTCCACAGGTAAAACATACGGCACTCTACAGCCATTAAGAGAGACTTTTTAGTGATTAGGTCCCTGGTTTCGAGTATAAGAGCAGCTAATGTGGAGGCCGGAAAAGAAAGGAAGGGAAAAATTTCCTGTCTATGTACCCTTTGGAAAGCGACTATCAGACTTATTTATTACTTCCCATTATCTGTTATAATAAGCCTCTAGACACATGATATTTCAGTAAAAGACGTCTCGCCAAAGGGAATCTCGGCTCTAAAATGGGATAGATACACTGGGAGAATTTCTTTTCAACTGCCAGAGGGTATCTTAAATGTAGGCTTTCTATTTTCTTCAGTGTGATTAATTTTAATTACTAAACAGAGAAAAAATAGATATGTACTTGAGTATTTAAATGATTAGAAATGCGTGTTCCACGTGGAACTAGGTAGAAGCATTAATAGGAGGATAGCCTAAATTTAGGTGGATTTTTCCAGGAAAAACATCTGTTAAAGAAGTTGACCTTTCTATAAACATGGCCCGATTAATAGGAGTTACTATCTAGGAACTAAGTAAAAAGTGAGATACTAAAAGGTAAAATGGCCTCTGATCACCAGCCAAATTATATAGAATCATCTGATAGGATATTGTACATTTGTAAGCTTTCCAGATCAAGTTTTAACGAATAGATTAGTCTGAAACTATGTTTCCGATTTATGATGTAGTAGTTGTAGGAGCAGGTCATGCCGGCTGCGAAGCCGCTGCCGCCGCGGCAAATATGGGGATGCGGGTAATGCTCGCTACCATGAATATGAATACCATTGCCCAAATGTCATGTAATCCAGCTATGGGTGGAGTGGCAAAAGGGCAGCTAGTTAGAGAAATAGATGCACTCGGAGGCTACTCAGGGATCGTGACAGATGAGACTATGATTCAGTTTCGTATGCTGAATAGGTCTAAGGGGCCAGCTATGTGGAGCCCAAGAGCCCAAAGTGATAGAATGAGATTTGCAGAAAAATGGAGACTTTTGCTGGAACAGACACCTAATGTTGACTTCTGGCAGGAGATGATAACAGGTCTTGTGGTGGAAAATGGGAAGATAAAAGGAGTGCAATCTTCTCTTGGATTAGAGATTCCAGCACATACAGTAGTCCTTACCAATGGGACATTTTTGAATGGGAAAATCCATATTGGTGAGAAAAACTTTGGTGGAGGGAGGAGTGGAGAGCGAGCATCTACGGGCTTAACTGCTCAGTTAGAGGCTCTGGGTTTTGAGAGTGGAAGGATGAAAACAGGTACACCCCCACGTATAGATGGGAGAAGTATAGACTGGAAAAGCATAGAAGAACAACCAGGAGATGAGCATCCGAGTAAGTTTTCTTTTACGGAAACTACACCATTATTAACACAGAGACCTTGTCATATTACCTACACTAATCAGAAAACACATGACATTTTGCGTACTGGGTTTGACAGATCTCCCATGTTTAACGGAGCTATCTCCGGTACTGGACCTAGGTACTGTCCCTCAATAGAAGATAAAATTAACCGCTTTGCAGAAAGGGAAAGACATCAACTTTTCCTTGAACCAGAGGGCTGGAATACCATAGAAGTATATGTAAATGGCTTCTCATCTTCCCTCCCAGAAGATGTCCAATACGAAGCTTTACATACTATTCCCGGACTTGAAAAAGCTAAAATGTTCAGACCAGGATATGCTGTAGAATATGATTACTTCCCCCCTACCCAGTTGGATTTATCACTTGAGACCAAACTGGTAGAAGGACTTTTTTTTGCTGGGCAGATAAACGGGACTACCGGATATGAGGAAGCTGCCTCTCAAGGATTGATGGCTGGCATGAATGCAGCCAGGAAGGTGCAGGAGAAAGAGGCTGTTATTATCCGAAGAGATCAAGCCTATATAGGGGTACTAATAGATGATCTAGTGAATAAAGGGACCAAAGAACCTTATAGGATGTTCACTTCCCGAGCAGAATATAGGACCCTACTTAGGCAAGATAATGCAGATTTGAGGCTAACAGAACTAGGCTATGAGATAGGAATAGCCTCCAGAGAAAGGCTGGATAATATGCTTTCTAAGAAGGTGCGGGTAGGAGAAATAAAGAAAATGCTGGCCAATACTTCCATTCTCCCAGAAGAAGTCAATGGATATTTAGAAGCTATGGGTACCTCTCCCATTAAGCAAAAAGTAAAAATCATTAGTCTTTTAACCAGACCTCAAGTAGATATATTTTCCCTGGCAGTAACTAGACCTGATTTATCTGAAATAGTAAATAATTCGAAAAAGGAGATTATTGAACAAGTGCAGATTCAGATAAAGTATGAAGGCTACATCAGAAAGGAGCAAGAGTTAGCTACCAAAATGATGCGACTAGATGAAATTACCCTTCCAGAAAATTTCGACTATAAGAAAATTATAGCTCTTTCTGCTGAAGGAAGAGAAAAGCTCGGAAATGCCAAACCCAGAAATCTCGGACAAGCTTCCAGGATCAGTGGTGTCTCACCAGCTGATATCTCTGTTCTCATGGTGTTTATGGGCCGATAAAATGGCCCTGAGAATGGCGCAGAAATATGCCTCATGGGCATCTATACAGTATAGTTTAACCTAAAGGGGATAAAGCGAAGGTTTTAACCCCTTGTTTTTATAATAAGGTGTTGATTAAGAGTAAGTTATAAACTTATTTATTTCGATAGTAAGAAGGTTCTAATAAAGTCACTCTCATGCAAAAAATCACTTTCCGACAGAAAATAGTCGGAATTGTGTAATTTGGAACATGAATGAAATACCGCCTAGTAGACTTGCCCAAACTTTTTTTCATTATACATCTTGCCCCATATGTTCGAGTCAGGAAATACATGCTGAATTAAAAGCTAAAGATTATACGGTGTCAGAAGAGGAGTTTGAGATATGGGAGTGTGATAACTGTTCATTAAGATTTACCCAGGGCATTCCTATGGAAGAGGAGATAGGAAAGTATTACCAATCAGAATCCTATATTTCTCATAGTAATACTAAAAAAGGATTATTCAGTACAGCCTATCAGCTCGTAAGACGCTACGCCTTAAAGATGAAGAAAACCCTAATAGAGAGAGATGCTGGGATAAAAGGAGGAAGGCTACTAGATATAGGCTGTGGAACGGGAGAGTTTTTAGACATCATGCAGCAAGGAGGCTGGAAGGTGAAGGGGCTGGAGCCTGATGAAGGAGCCAGGGCACAAGCCCAGAAGCTAATAGGAGATCATGTGTATGAACCTGATCAGCTTTTCCAGGAATCTGCACCTACTTATGATGTGATTACTATGTGGCATGTGTTAGAGCATGTACATGAGCTTCAGGCATACGTAAAAAAAATTCGCGAAATCTTAAGCCCTGATGGGACACTTTTCATTGCTGTTCCTAATTACCAGAGTAAAGATGCTGACACTTACCAGGAACACTGGGCAGCTTATGATGTACCCAGACATTTATATCATTTTACGCCTAAGGCACTTTCAGTATTGATGGAGGCAAATGGATTTACCATAGCCGAAAAAAAAGCGATGCCTTTTGATGCCTTTTACGTGAGCTTACTGAGTGAAAAGTATAAGCATGGGAGCTTTCGGATAATTTCTGCTAGTACAAATGGCCTAAACTCATGGATGACCGCAAATCGGAAACCAGGGAAGGGAAGTGCAATCTTGTATAGAATAAAGAATTACGGAAATGGAAATAAGCGAAAAAAGTAAGTGTTCAGATTTATTTTGATTATTCAAGATTAATATCCACCCGTTGGAGCACCAATTTGTTAAATGCATGTTTAATTTTATTAAGTTGAACACACGTTCTAAGAAATAAATTTTTATCATTTGTGAGTACCAAGGAAAAGATTTTAGAGAAATCTCTCGAACTCTTTAACCTGTTCGGAACAGATCAGGTGAAAGTGAGACACATTGCTAAGGAATTAGGCATTAGCCATGGCAATCTTTGCTACCACTACTCTACCACTGATGACATAATAGAATCTCTATATTATAGATTGACAGATAAACTGCAGGATTCTTTCGAGGCGAATTTACATCATGTACCTTCCCTCACTACTATTTTGACAACCGTTCAAGATTTATTCATCAGCTTAGGTGAGTACAAGTTCTTAATTCTGGATTTTGTTAGGGTGATGAGAAGAAATCCCAACATTAGAAAGAATTATCAAGTATTGAAACAGACCCAGAGTAATATACTGCTAGAGGTCATTCGTCAGCTGCAATTTGAGGGAATTCTAAGATCAGACTTACCACAGTCTATATATGATAGCTTAGTGGAATTATTCTTAATGCTGACTGACTCTTGGATTATAGAGGCTGAAGTGATGTTTGAGGGAAATAAGAAGGAAAAGGAGCGGTACTATCTTCAGACCTGTACTAAAATGTTATATCCCTATTTAACCACCATAGGGTTAAGACAGCTTGAAATAGCAAAACGTAAAAAAGGAATGGCAGAACCTGATAAGGGGAGAAAGCCTAAAGTTAACGTAACACTGAGACCAGCTCAGCCTGTTGGATAGAAGGGAAGTCCGGCCCCCCATGTACAGGCCTCGCCTGTTAGGCAAAAGA
>JBCCLI010000193.1:0-11658 GCA_039026975.1 Bacteroidota bacterium
GAAACTCATGCTTACCCTCTGTTGCGAGTTCCATTTCGAGATATTCCTTTATGGATAATTTATGTACGGCTTCCTGCCCCATAGAAGAAGTATTATTCTAGCTTAAATATAACCAAATATTGATTATGCTATAGCCGTCGCCTACTTTCAATGGCTCTGATTCGCTTGTTTAACGGACTCCAACATGGCATCCAGCATTTCCCGATCAAAATAGGCTCCATTAGCGAAGACAGCCTTTATGCTGGTGGTGTATGCTATATTCTCAAGGGGATTATTCTCAAGTAATACAAGATCAGCTCTGAAGTCAGGGAGAATTTTGCCTGATTTAAGGTCTAGCCAGTTGGCAGGATTAATGGTAGTAGACCTGAGTACTTGTGAGGGTGTCATACCCGCATTATTCATGGACACTAACTCATCATGTAGGGAAAAACCCGGTACCGCTATGGGGACGTTTGCATCTGTGCCTGCCATGATGTGTACGCCCTTTTCAGCCAT
Source organism: Bacteroidota bacterium (assembly GCA_039026975.1). Taxonomy (GTDB): domain Bacteria; phylum Bacteroidota; class Bacteroidia; order J057; family J057; genus JBCBKZ01. Next base: position 496 of record JBCCLI010000193.1, read on the forward strand.
GACTCTCAGTAGGATTCGACAAGCCTCTGCATAGGTTTCCCAGTAGATAAGAATTCCTTTTTTTCTTTCCGGATCAGTGACATCCTGCCTTTCATAGGTATTTCGGCCAGGAACCCAGCCTATGGCACGCTTGGCCATAGGAGTTCCTTCCACTACCCCTGCATTCGCGTAGGAGAGCCTGATTTGGCCTAGGGCAGTTCTGAGGGTAAACTTCTGTTTTGGAAAGCTCTCCATTAGCCAAAGAGTAGGGGTTACCGAGATATTTCTTTCTATAAGCCTATTGGCTATTTCATCACTTCTGCTTTCTACCAAAGTCAGGAACTCCTCCGCAGTTTCAGAGCTATACCAGCCAAATTCCTTGTTGATGTGCTTCACAAATTCTTCTATATGGGCTACCCCTGTCTGATTGGAATTCCACAGATCTTCAAGGGTGATGTCCAAAGGAATATGCCCGATCACAGGAATGCCTTTTTCAGCAGCAGCCTCATTTATTGCTACATAGCTCTCCTTATTCAGGAAGGTCCCAACCTTCACTGCCTCATACCCTCCATTGATGATAGACGCTACTACCTCCGGGGCCTCACTGGCTTCATTCACCAGTATGGTACCCTGGGACCACTGATGGAACTTCCCTTCCAGGTAATCAAAACTTTTTAGCTTATTTGAGGCTACCATCAACTTGGGACCCAGGCGAGTACCTTCCTCTATTTCTTTTCGCCATTCAAGTTGTTCAGGATGAAGGCTCATCAGTTCCCAGACGTGAGTAACGCCATTGGCTAGATATAGCAGCAAATCATTCTGACTTTTCCATAGGTGAATGTGGGTATCTGTCAGACCGGGAATGAGGTATTTACCAGAACCATCAATGGTTTCTGTACTTGCAGTCTCTTGATAGATCGTATCAATGGAGATAATCTTTCCATGGTCCAGGGTAACGGTTCTATTAGGGAGCATACTATCAGCTTCTGGAGAAAGCACAGATACATTTCTGATGATAATTTTTCCTTGCGTGGGTTCAAAGAGGGAAGATTTTACCTTTGGGGTGTGAGCACCATACATACGTTCCAACTGGTAGTTAGCCCAAATAACAGAGGCTATGGTTGATAAGGTTAAGGTGAGGGCTAGGCCTAATCCTATTTTTTTGAGAAGTGCTAGTTTCATATCTATTCGAGTTTATGATCCCAATAAGCGCTCTCTCATATAGGTAATCTTCTCAAAACGCGTTTTGAGAGTAAAAAAAGGGCAATAAAAAATGAGTCCGTCATGCTGGGGGGGGTCTAGGGAACGGAAGGTGGTGTCATCCGGTATCTCGCGGAACACCAGAAAGGCTATGCTGGAATTATCGCTGTAGACGGACAGGAGTCCTTATCTTTTCTCTTGATAAGCAGGAGCTTATCAAGTCTCGATACGGCGCGGAACAAGCGGGAGCTTGTTCTGAAATATGGTGCAGGACTCCAGTCCTGTGAAAGCGCTTAAAATGGATATCGAGCCAAGCGGTAACTTAAGAGAAGCTGGAAGGAGTTACGCTAGATTCCGTTTGACCCCACAAGCATCAACTCTGGCCCAACGGAATGACACAGAAAATTTAGTTCCCCTTTACGTACGCCTTGGGCGTCATGCCGGTATGCTGCTTGAAGATTCTGTAGAAACTAGCCTCAGAGTTAAAGCCTGATTCCAGAGCTACTCCCAGTAGGGACATTTGCTCAAATGTGGGATCCTTCAGTTTCACCTTTACCTCCTCTACCCGGTACTCATTAATCAGGTCTCTGAATTTCTTCTGGAAGATTTCATTAATAACTATGGAAAGACTTTGCTGGGGGATACTCAGATATTTAGCTAGTTCCTGAATAGTGAGAGTAGGGGTTAAGAATACCTTTTCTTCTTTCAGGGCTTTAGTCACAAGCTGAGAGATTTCTGCCTTTTTCTTTTCCCCCAGGTTAGCGGCCTTGGAATTAGCTGGAGATTCTGGCACTTGGGTGAGCTCATAATGAGGTTGTCTGTAGCCAGTAAAGCCGAAGTAGTAGATGAAAAAAGCCACAAACACATTATAAAAAGCTTCTACCCTGATAACCGGAGCCGAGCTTAGGGGAAGGATATTTACTAATACTATGGTGGTAAAGAATAGCCCACCCATAATAGAAGACAAGATTAACAGGCTTTTCATCCAATTGAAATCAGGATAGGTAGTATTTGAGGCATTCTCATTAAGCCATCTCCGATAGATCTTGATCTTCTGATAGCATATATACAGGTATACAGCGATAGAAAGAATAGTCAAATAGTCTTCCAGGTTGGTTACCTCCCAAAATCCTAGGCTTCTAGCAAGCTCATCCTTTTCCGATATATCTTGTACTCCTAAGACTGAGATATAAATAAAGGTGGCATATAGCTGCGAGAGAATAGCTGGGACTAAGTGTAACCATTCGGATCTTTTAAGGGTGTATTTGGGGTTGACCAGAGAAGCTGCATAGTAGTAGAACAGCGGGGCAATGGCCAACTCCAACGCATTGGGGAAGTAGCGTAGGTACGGAATATCCCAATACCAAAAGCCTGATATTTCTTTAAAAATGGAAATGCTAAAAGCTATCAAGGCTAGTCCCAGAAACTTACTGGATCGGGGATTTCTTTTTGAGAATATTAGTAAGACACCCGTTACCAGTCCCTGGACTATCCCAATAAGGAGTATTATACTTATGATAGATTGAGAGTGAGCCAAATTAACCTGCCTTAATAAAGATTGAGGACGCTTATAGTTTTAATATTACGGCCTTCATGTTCAAAGGAAGATAATGATACGCCCGAACGCAACTGTGATTTTGATCTCGTAAGTAATTGGGAAAGATGAGTAGATGTATTTTTAGGGGTCTCTTGCTAAATAGGGTCATTTTTAGTTCGGGAGCATTAGCATAAAAGAGGCTACAGGTAAAACAGCTTACTTTTTGGCTAATACACCTCGAGAACTGCTAGCTTCCAGTCTTACTTTCATACATATGTCTTTCTGAGAATGATTAGTAGTGATAAAATAAGTATTCTCAAGTAGGGTTAAATTTATTTGCTCCTGCAATCATTAAACAGCTAAATCAACGATTCGAGGTTAAGTTTAATTTTATGAGGAAACCTGTACCTACCTATTTATCAGTTAAGCCTGAAAGGATCACTTAGGTACGAGCTTTTCCCTAATGATTTTTCAGTATCTGCCACTCCGCTACTATTTGGCCGTCTCTAATAGCCAGAACGTTCCCAAACTGTAAAAATACAAACTCACTCTGATGTGGACGTAGGAACACAAAATCATCTACAGCTAGTTTTGTCTTATTCGGGGCATTTAGCATGTTCTGGTTGGTGGAACCAAAAAGGGGGTTTTGCTTTATTCCCTTAGGATAGTGATAATCTGCTTTCCAAAGCCCACCATATATAAAATAGGATTTTTGATACCCAGGACGTAGCATACCTAACCATTTAGCCATGCCTTCCATAGCAGGGAGTGTGGTATTATTAAAGGCTTTCAACACTGGAGCTGCTATGAAACAAGCAGGTTGAAATGCTGCTAGCGTAGGCAAGTCAAAGGTAGTAGGTTTCACTAAACAAGATCCGAGTGATACATCATTTAGGGGGGAATCCAGCTTTTGATGGAGCTCAATGCTGGGGCTTCCAGCTCCATTAAAGGTCAAGTCATCAGACCAAAGGCCGGGAAAGTTGTTCTTAATCAGATTTTTGCACTCCTGATAAAAATCGTTAGCTAGTCGAAAAGCCTTTTCAGGGGTTCGTATGACCTTGGGCAGTTTCACTACATGAGGATCATAGCCCATAAGTCCCGCTAAGGTCAGGTGATTGGGATTATCGCTAATGAGTTGTAGCGCACCTGCTAATTCTCCAGAAGTTGTAAACCCCCCACGGTGTAGGCCCACATCTATTTCTAGGTTTAGTCTTAATGACTTGCCTATTGCTTTAGATAATTCCAGGTATTGAATGATGCGCTCCTTGGTATCTACTAGCCATTGAATTTGCTTGTAGGGGTCAAAACCTCTTTCATTCTCCGGTAAATTCTTAAAGAAATATCCAGCCGTTTTCACCGGCATAGGTTTACCTAGCAGAATAGATGATTGCGTATCAAGTCGGCTAGCCAGATCTGTGAGAAAGGGCTGGTGAAAAACCATGAGCTTATGGGTGTATCCCTTCTTCATAATGTATTCAATCAATGCTACAGAGGGAAGAGATTTTACCACTATCCTAAAGGCAGCTTGGGGGTTCCAGTTCTTCTTAAGGGTTACCAAGTTTTCATCCAGAATATCCAAGTCTATCAGAAGACAAGGAATGGCTCTAGGGTAGTTTCTTAGCGACTGATTTAATTTCTGAAAGTAAGCGTCCATAAGGAGGTAAATCCGGGAAGAACTGTCGGATTGGTTGTTTAACTCTGTATGATAAAAGAGGCTCTATGACTTCTTGCCTAAGGCATCATTTCTTATCATTGAGCGTATACATATTCGCCTAACAAGGCTTTTAGGTAGTCTGATAGAAAAATATTCTCCGGATCTTGGGCAGCACGATGTTTCAGAAATGTCCCCAATTCAGGATAGCGCTCCTGGATATCTTTTGCTGTTAAGGAGTGCCACTTGCCCCAGTGTGGCCTCCCGTCATGAGCCTTAAAAATATCCTGTATGATATTGAAATAGGGCTGATATTCCTTTTTTTGGTAGACATGACAAGCTATATAGGCGGAGTCCCTTCCATAAGCAGGACTTAAAGGAATATCATCCTGCTTAACCCATCGGTTCTCTATGGGAAAGTGCACATGAAAATTATGCTTGTCCATGGCTTTTCCCAATTCTTTCCACACATCCTCATAGGCATCTGCTGGCACATTATATTCCATCTCCATAAAGCGGACCAGCCGTTCTGTGGCATATACCTTATGACTATAAGCTATTTTACTTGCATCAGTAATTAGGCTGGAAGTTAGCTTGGAGATGGCTTTGGCCTGGGAAGGAAACCAAGTTCCATACTCGCAAAACAATTTGAATATCAGATTTTCACCTATATACTCGCCCCAGTATTTGTAAAAGCCGATTACATCTACTTCCGCATTGTCAACGATGTTGGTGGTTTTGGTAAGGGCTTTATCAGTATGCGGAAACCAGTAAAATTCAAAATTTCGATTCTGTGTCAATCTATTCGCTAAGTTGCCAAAGACCTCTTCTATGCTTTCCACCTTATTCTGGATATGAAGCTTATAAATGGGGACACATTGGATAGTTACCTCTGTGATAATGCCCAAGCTGCCCAAAGAAACCTGGGCAGCCTTAAATAAGGCTTTATTTTCTGATTCAGAACAGTGGACAATCTCTCCTTTACCATTGACAAAGGTTAAGGCTATGACCTGGGTACTAATTGTTCCGAATGAAGTCCCTGTCCCATGGGTACCCGTACTGATGGTTCCAGCAATAGACTGAACATCTATATCGCCCAGATTTTCCATGGCCAATCCTTCCCTGAAAAGCATCTCTCCTAAGGCTTTCAACTTCGTTCCCGCCTTGACAGTCGCTTGACAGTTTTCCTTGTCTACATGGATCAGGCCCTGGAAGTTATCCAGGTTGATGAGCATATCCTCAGTATAACAAACAGGGGTAAAGGAATGGCCTGATCCAATCACCCGAATATTCTGGCGGTCGTTGGCCGCACGTTGGACTAGTTGCTGGATTTCAGCTTCTGAAGTGGGGTAGGCTATCTCCGAGGGTGCCCAAACAATATTTTTTGCCCAGTTTTTCATCTGTTTCCGGTTATTAATTCTCCTTTTTTAGAAGCCAGCGAGTCCACGAAAGGGGATATGACTTCATCATATTTTTGTAATAAAAATTCCTTACAATTTTTCTCCATAAGGGAGTGATGAATGGCTAAACCCTCTATCAAAATCATAAGTTGTTGTGCAATGACTACAGCTGTGAGAGGGGTGCTTATTTCTTTCCTATCTATGGCACCCTGAGTGAGCTGAGTGATTTCTGCTCTGTAGTGTTCCACAGCAACAGTCGCCTTGTCCGAGAAGTGCCCATCCTGCTCACTCTCTAACTGGAATTGAAAGAATGACCTAATGGGATAGCATATACCTTCAGGTTTCAACTTTTCAATCGTATCAATAATGTTCGTAAAGCGTTCAAATCCCTTTCGTACCTGCTCCTTAAAGTGGAGGGATTCTCCGGTGAAATCATTTTGTAGAAGACTGAAAAAATAGGTTTTTACCACTGCTAAATAGATAGCTCGCTTGCTTTCAAAATGATGGTAAATAGCCCCTTGAGACAATCCTGTTAGCTGTCTGATATCTTTCAGTGTTACCCCTTTATATCCGTTTTTCAAAAACAAATAGAAAGAAGCCTCAATGATCTTTTCTTTTCCTTGTGTCGACATACAAATCTGTATTCAGATATTTTCTTAGGAATATAGTAAAAATTTTACAAACCGACTAATCGGTCTGTCGTATTGTAAAAAGTAAGACTGATAAAATTTTGATTGAAGAATGGAAATACCAGGAGGAAGTATCCTTTAGGTAGGAAAGCTTTCTCTACTCCTTTTATGCCATATATTTCCTGGCTAGTTCCTCCGTTCCTTCTTTGAGAATATCTGTATCTATTGCTACGCCTATCATACAGGAACCTGCTTCCGTATAAGCCTTGATAGATTCAGGATAAGTAGAGAGAAAGCCTGCTATCTTACCTGCATTTACAATCTTTTTGATGCAATTAACGGTAGTCGCCACCACTTCTTTGTGGGAAGCATTTCCCAAATAGCCCATGGAGGCAGCCAAATCTGCCGGACCCATAAAAAGCACATCTACCTCCTTTATCTTAAGGATGTCATCCAGTACCTCTACGCCTTTTACAGATTCTATCTGGAGAATACTACAGATTTGGTCGTTGGCCTGTTCCAGGTAATTCTCCCTACGATTCCATTGAGCGGCTCTGGCAATACCCCCTCCCACACCACGAAAGCCCTTGGGTGGGTATTTCATGGATTTCACGATTCTCTCTGCCTGTTCAGCACTTTCTACCATGGGAACTACAATGTTCTGGGCCCCAAAATCCAACACTCTCTTAATCATGGAAGCCTCATCTGAGGGAACGCGGACCACAGAAGTAGCTTTATGAGGTTCGATGGCTTGTAGGTGATGGAGAATCTGATCTGGGGTGAAGGGAGCATGTTCTCCATCTATACACACCCAGTCGAAGGTGGAACCTGCGCATATCTCAGCGGCATAAGTGTGTGGGATTCCATGCCAAATGCCATAGCATTTTCCCCCTTTTTGGAGGCTTTGTTTTAGTGGATTTTTCTTAATCTTCATCTTTTCTTAGGCTAGCAGTTCCTTGATAACGTCTCCTTTATAGACACATCCTCCCTATTGGCCAGCAGTCGAATACCGCGACTAAGCGTACCCAAAATACTCTCAGCTGTGGCCATAAGTAGGTACGATTGAATAGGTAGAAGAGCTAATATAAGCTCCTTTACTTAACCTACCGACGGATCTTTTCAGTCAATTTATTTTACCTTAGGCTGAGGCCAAATAAATCTACCCTACATATTCTTACTTTTTTAAAGTCAATATAACCTTAGGGAGGGTTTTGTAAATCCTTAGCTACTATGCCTATTTATAAATGAGAATGGAATTCTCTCAAAGTAGTTCAAATAGGAATATGGCCAATAACCCCCAGCTAGTCCCGCTTACCATGCTCAAGATGGCCAATACTATGTCGTGTGGCATCAATTCTTGCTTATAGGCTGAGGTAACGGCCGGCGCAGTGGAGATACCTCCTAGATTAGCCATGCTTCCTATAGCTACCCAGGCAATGTTGGTTTTCAGTAATCTCCCTGTTCCCAGCAAGGCCAGGAAATGTAACACCAGCCATATCAGGACAAGGAAAATCAGATTAATATGTAGCGAAAGATTGGAGAAATTAAGTTTGAGTTCCAGAATAGCCATGATGACTATGATGGAAACTCCTGCCAGTTTCAATACCAGTTGATGGTTCCAAATAGGAACAAGATTGCCAAGCAATAGTCCTATGACGGATAAAACCACAATATTTAGCAGGAAGGACATAGGGATGAAGTAGAAGAGCTAGAATTAGGACATTTGCTTGAACTGCTGATAGATTTTTCCCGGTAGAGACAATCGACTTCAGGCGGGGGTAAAAGCCCTCTGATAAAACCAAGCACTGATGGAGCGGCTGCTTTAGCTGCCTATTAGCAGATAGAGACCAGTGTTTCTTTCAGCGCCTAAAGTCGCCGATCCATTTTTTGGTAGTACTATAATTTTCTGGTTACTATCCATGAAATGAAGTATTTAATTATCCTTGTCTTAGGATGAGCTGTTAGGTTCAGATCATGATCTGAACCGACAATCTTTGATGCAAGGAAATGGCTTACAGCAAGAAAAATGTAGCACTACCCATTTTTTTACCAGCTTAGTTATGGCCAACTGCTTGAGGCATACAATTCTCCAAAATTCCCATTGTCAGTAAATATGTAAGTAACCCCAAAAGAAAACACCTAACTAATAGATAGTTAGGCGTATGTGGTTAAGATATGTACCCAGGGTCGGACTCGAACCGACACGGATTGCTCCATTGGTGTTTGAGACCAACGCGTCTACCAATTCCGCCACCTGGGCTCAAAAAGGGCTACAATAATACAATGCACTCGGTGGATTCACAAGTCCTGCAGGAATACATTTCCTGAAGACCCAAAAAGCCGGAAAACCTATCAGATTTTCCGGCTCCCTACATATATGCTAATTATGTTACACCAGCTTAATCCTCCCGCAGATAATCTACGGGATTTAGGCGAGCCGCCTTAATGGTTTCAAAGCTAACAGTGATAGCTGTCAGGATAAATATGGCAGCTACTGAAGCTACTAAAATCCACCACCCTATCCCAATCCGGTAGACAAAATTCTGTAGCCAATCCTGCATCAAAAAGTAGGCCACAGGAACAGCTATGACAGAAGACAGCATCAGGATTACCACAAAGGTTTTAGAGAGTAAGCCCAGGATTTGTTGGACAGAGGCCCCCAGAATTTTACGTATGCCTATTTCTTTGGTCTTCCTTTCTGCCAGGTAGGAGGCCAGTCCATAAACCCCGAGACAGGCAATCAGAATAGCCAGCAGGGAAAAGACTTCCGTCAGGTCTGCCATACGGCTTTCATTGGCATACATACGGTCAAATTCTTCATCCAGAAACCAGTAATCAAAGCCTACCCCTGGTATGACTTCTTTCCAGGTAGTTTCCAGGTAAGTTAGCTTCTCTTCCACCTTATCCTTGGGAAGTCTTACATACACGATTTTATCTAGCTGGCTAGGGAAAGTAGTCATGAGCATAGGCTCTATGGCAGTTCTCATGGACCTGTAAGGAAAATCTTTGACTATCCCGATGATCTGACCTGTGAGCATACTGCCTTCTCCCATAGGAATGTTCACGGAAGTACTTAAGGCCTTTTCATTTTCCAGCCCCAGGGTTCTAACGGCTGCTTCATTCATAATAAAGGGTGCTACTGTGCTGGAATCTGTGATAATTCTATTCTCAAAACTTCTACCGGCCACCATCTCCAACCCAAACATTTCGGGGAAATTATATTCTACATTTATCAGGCTCCAATCGTATTCATTCTCATTCAGTCCAGGGAAGCGCATTTCCGTGTTGATGTTCCCAAAGTATTCCTGCCGGGGTAAGTGGTTTCCCATGGATACCTGCTGCAGATCCAGGTCTCGCATCAGAGATTGGCGGTAGACATTGTACTTATTGGCAGGGGCATTTCCCCCGAAACGGATAGATACGATCTGCTCTCCTGCTTCACTAAGCTTGGAGCTTCTGATCATATTCATCTGTAGGTAAACGACAGAGGTACAGATAATGAGAATCACAGAGATGGTGAACTGGAAAACTACCAAAGCCCTTCTGAATACTTCCGGCCCTTTACCAGGTGCAAACTTATTCCTCAGTACCGTTATAGGCTTGAAACCCGATAAATATAAGGCAGGATAAATACCGGAGAATAAGGCTACCAATAATACGGTAGCTATGATGATGGCCAGTATATCAGGTCTTGCCAGGGAGGCGAGGGTAAAACTCTTTCCCGCCAGCTGATTAAAGTAGGGAAGTAGGATAGCTATAATTCCAAATGCCAGCAGCATAGAAATAAAGGCTGTCAAGAAGGATTCTCCAAAAAACTGGGCAATCAATTGAGAGCGAGTGCCACCTAAGGTTTTCCGAAGTCCAATTTCTTTTGCGCGCTTAGTGGAGCGGGCTGTGGCCAGATTCATATAATTGATTCCTGCAATCAGCAGAATCAGAATAGCGATAGAGCCAAAGATGTACATATAGTTTATATCGCCGGCCCCTTCTGACACCCACTCTATTTCATCGTCAAAATGGATGTCTCTGATGGGGATGATGACGGGTGTCATCGGATCAGCCTGATCCGTATTGGAAGCTACTAATTCTGCCAATCCTTCCTCGAGCTTATGGATGTCCGTATCTTCCTCAGTTTGAAAGTAAGTCTGCACAAAGAAGTTATCCCAGCTATTATTGAAGCCTTCTCCAAACTCCTTTTCCAATGCCTTCATATTCGCAAAGTAATGCCCTTGAACATGTGTATTTGCCGGTAAATCCTGATAGACAGCTGTAACCTCCATGGGGTATTCCTGCTGGAGAAAAGGGTGTGTGAGGGTCAAGGTTTTGCCCAGTGGATCTTCACTCCCGAAAAGGGCTTCTGCCATAGACTCATTTAGTGCTAGGGCATTATTTTTCTCAAAGGCTGATTCCTGGGAACCCTTTACAACCGGGAAATGAATGACTTTCTCGAAATTCTCATCTACCCAGAATAATTTCTCAGATAAGAGGATTTTATCAGCGGGTTTATTGTTGATGACGGTAGGATAACCGAACCAGAACAGACCTGTGGCTTCTTTTACTTCGGGATAATTCTCTTTTAAGCCATATGCCCAAATACCGGGAGAGTAGCCAATTTTATTGGTGCTTCCGTCCTCCTGAATAAATTCTGTTCCTATGCGGTAGGTATTCTCTGCATCTGGATGGACCGTATCAAAGGTAAGTTCATCGAAAATAAAGAGGATGATCAGTATCGCGCTGGCAAGTCCTATGGCTAAGCCAGCCATATTA
>JBCCLI010000194.1:0-11646 GCA_039026975.1 Bacteroidota bacterium
AGGCGTTCTGTACACTTGCTCATGCCCTCCCAGGGAAGGCCGCTGGTACGTGCCGCTACGCCAGGATGGTGCAGAGGGATCATCCTCATAGAAAAGATATTGTTTGTTAGGTGAAAATTGTTGACCCTGTGCTAATGGAGGATCACTAACCAAGATAAAAGTAAATAGGCAAACAGATAAGAAGCGTAGGGAACACAGCAAATATTGGGAGTTGCGCATTCCAGCTAAAGATCACAGAATGAAACCAGGATGGGTGATGCACTGGCTGATCTTTATGCTTCAAATGTAGAGGAGAATAAGGGTAATTCCGCAGAAGTAAACTCCCGAATATTACAACAATTGACTTATCCGAAATATCGGTTAAAAATGGAAAATTCTCTGAATCTAAGCTTATTCTTCTTCAGGATACTGGAAATCATACAGCTTCTCAATCTTTTTCTTACGTAGCTCTAGAACTTCCATTGTCATGGTAATAGGCTCTACAGGGACATCTCGTGGCCCCGTTTTTACTGCGGCAATGGTGTCTACTAGCGCCAGTCCGTCAATCACTTCCCCAAAAATGGTGTATTGCTGGTCTAACCAGGGAGAACCCCCCTCTTCCATATAGGCCTTTTTCTCTTCTTCTGAATAGGTAAATGCTTGACCAGTGATTTGGGACAGTCTATTTTCCATCATCTTTAGTTCAGCCTCTTTCACAGGTTTGCCCTGCACTATGTAAAACTGGCAGCTAGAAGACCTTTTCTCAGGATTGACGGCATCTCCTTGTCTGGCGGCGGCCAATACTCCTTTTTTATGAATGTAGCCAGGTAAGATCTCTGCTTCTATGGTGTAGCCCAGGCCCCCCGTTCCCCAAGCATTTTTTTTAGCGGGGTCTTTAGATTCGGGATCTCCTCCTTGAATCATAAAGTCTTTGATGATTCTGTGGAATAATGTACTGTTATATGTGCCTTCTTCTACCAGCTTGAGAAAGTTGGCTTTATGCTGAGGAGTAGCATCATAGAGTAGGACAACTATGTCTCCTAAAGTGGTGGAGATTTTTACCAGTTGATCTTTTTTATTTTTTTGTGCTTCTGATTCGTTTATTGTCATGATAAAGAGCAGAATAAATAGGAAGGAATAACGCTTCATGTAAAAAATGGTAATTAGAGAAAATCAATATTACGAATTAATTTTTAAACGGAACTATTTGTCCGTTTTCTTTGTGGGATTACTGCTGCTTGGTCTCTTTGCCTGTAAGCGTCCCCCCAAAGGGGCCCTTAGTCCTGAAGCAAGGACTATGCTAGATTCTTTAGCCCTTACAGGCCAAAATATAGAGGCTAAATACATGGTGTTAGGAGATCAGATGACCATATTACTAGCGGAGGCCTTGGCCAAATCTTCTAATAAAGCCGTGATGAACCACCTAGCTACTTTTGAGGATGAGAATGCACTGGCTTTGCGCTTATTAGGAAAAGAAATAGACGTTTGGCTTGTGCATATGAGCCAGGAGGAACGCATAGCCTTTTTCTTCCGCCTTCAGAATGAGGCCTTCACTCCTAAACTAACTACCCTCTCTGCCAGCTTTAAAAGAAGAATGCGTCAGCAGCCGGAGAACATTGAGCAGTTTGAAAAATTGTATGCCTGTTTGTATTGGCGTAAGTAGGGAGAAAGTTAAGGGACAAGGTATTTATGGTTACTTTCTTTGCTAAGGAAACAGTAGCTCCTGTTGAAGTTGATGGAGCGCTGGCATGTGATCATCAGTAGGAATAGCTGTTAAAAAAAAGACTCTTACGCTAAAAAGTAAGGTGCTAGTACCTCACTAAGAAACTATTTGGCTACCAAACTGTATGCTGTGAAGCTCTTTATAGACCCCATTTACTGTAAGTAGACTCTTATGGTCGCCTCTTTCCACTATCTTTCCATTATCTATCACAAAAATTTCATCTGCTTCAACAATGGTCGACAGCCTATGGGCTACTACTATGGACGTTCTGTGCGCCATCAACTTATCCAGGGCTTCCTGGACCAATTTCTCTGAACCAGTATCCAGGTTAGAGGTAGCTTCATCCAAAATGAGAATGGGGGGATTTCTCAATACAGCCCGGGCGATAGAAATACGCTGCCTTTGACCTCCTGAGAGTCTTGTGCCTCTTTCCCCTATGACCGTATCATACTGTTCTGGAAGCTGCATGATAAACTCATGTGCATTGGCAATTTTAGCCGCTTCCATCACTGCCTCTCTATCCGGTTTTTTGATTCCGTAGGCTATGTTCTGTAAGACTGTATCATGAAAGAGAATCCCCTCCTGAGAGACTATTCCTATCAACTTTCTCAACTCGAACAGCTCCCATTCTGTGATATCAATGCCGTCTATGGTAATCTGTCCTTTTTGGGGGTCATAAAACCGTGGAATAAGGTCCAGGATGGTAGACTTTCCACTACCGGATGCACCCACCAGGGCTACCATTTTCCCTTTGGGGATGTCCAGCGCTATATTCTTCAACACATCTTCCTCTCCATAAGAAAAATATACATCTTCAAATCGCAGGGACTTCTCAAAGGTTAAGCCTTTTTGGGCGTGGGGATTATTCTGTATCTCAGGGATAACGTGAAGGAGTTCTTCTATTCTCTCAAAAGCAGCAATTCCTCTCTGGGCTTTAGAGACTGCATTAGAGATGACCTTGATAGGAGAAATAAACTGAGAGAATACCGCAATGAAAGCAATAAACTCTTCCGCTCGTAGATCGCTTTCTCGAGAAAGGATGAGAGAGCCGCTGTACAAAATGATTAAGCATATGACTGTAATACTTAAAATCTCCGAAATGGGGGAAGCTAATTCAGATTGGCGCCTGATCTGTACTTGTATGTTTGTGTAATCCTGGTTCTGTACTTCATATCTTTCTCGCTCATAGGCTTCCTTCTGGAAGGACTTCACGATTCGAATACCGCCCAGGAACTCGTCCAGGACTGCTACCAGGTTCCCCAGGAGTTGTTGGCCTATTTTTCCTTTTTGCCTAAGTGATTTTCGGATGTAGTTGATGAAAAGGCCTGTGATGGGAAGAATGATGAGGGTGAAAAGGGTCAGTTTCCAGGAAATCCCAAATAAGACCATGAGAAACACAATCATGGTCAGAGGCTCCCTGATAATACTTTGGACTGTACCTATAACTGCTTCCTGGATTACCTGTACGTCAGATACCAGTACACTGATGATGTCACCCTTCTTTCTTTTGGTAAAGAAAGAGAGGCTTAGTATGCTGGTGTGCGCATATAATCGATTCCTGATGTTCATGAGTATCCCTTGTTCCAGTGGACTAATGAAGTAGGAAACACCGTAGCGTGCCATATTTTTAATGACAATGATCACAAAAAGAGAGATACAAAATCCCTGGAGAACGGCCTGCTTACCTAAGGTTTGCATAGCCTGGAATAAGTGGTAATAGCCATGCTCCTTAATAGACTTACTACTCAGCCAGTTTAGAGAGGTTTCCGGCGCAGCCATAACTTCTTCCTCAAATAGGATTTGTAAGAAGGGAATGATGGAAACCAGAGAAGCTGCACTAAAAACCGTATATATCAGGGCAAAGAGCATAGCCACCCCACCCATCCAAAACCAGGGCTTCCCATATGACAATATTCTGAAGTATTTCTTCATGACTGGTAAACCTACGAAATATCTGTTGATTCCGTTTTAGAAGGGGATTTTTCCTATTTTGGGTAGACAACCCCTACGAGCCTGAAAACGCTGACAGCCATACAAGCCGATCTTAAGGACATTTTGGAGAAAGACTTCAGAATGGCCATAAAAAGCCTGAAAAAGTATTTGAAGGAAGATGCTTCCATCCAGAATGAGCTGCTTATGATAGAGGTGCGGCTCAGGCAAGCGGATTTCTCCCAAATTAGAGGTACGCTGGCGGATGAGGAAGTACAGAAACAGTACCTGCGCATCCAGGCTGATCTTCTATTGCTGATAGACCTCTTAAGCGAGTTTGATGTGGAACTGGAAAAAGAGCCGCCTCAGGACGGGCCTAAGCAGGGGCATGTGCTGTACCAGATCCCCGGCTATATGGGCGTAGAGAAAGAAGAGATCTGTAAAGTGAGAATAGCTTTGGAGGAGCTTATCCTCAGAGAAGGAATCAAAGAGGAGCAGCCGATAGTGGTTCAACAAATCCGGATAGCGGATGTCATGCAGGTGAATCTGTTGGATCCTCAAGAGGACCCAGCTTTTTCCATAAGGACTTTCTCCGAGCTGGTACAGTTTATAGATGAGGATACCTTTACGGAATGGACTTTCTATGTAAAACCCTTAAAGGAAGGCCAGCATACCCTCTTGCTAAAAGTGGCAGTCATAGAACTTATCAGCGGAAGGGAAAGGAAGAGGGAAATAGTGCTTGAAGAAAAGATCACTGTTAGGGCAAAGGCAGTCAGGCAGAAGGGAGGGCCCGCATTCAAACATTCTGATCAGGTAATTTCTATGGTCTCAGGTACTATTATCGAGACATTACCTGCTATTGAAGCAGGAGCTACCCCACCTCCTCATGTAAGCCAGCAACTAGATCAAATGCTGACAGAGGTACCTCCCAATGATTCTAGGGTAAGTGGGAGATTTCCCATTCCTTCAACTGAGGGCCAAGTCTCCCCACCAAATCCTATTCCTCCTCAGGAAAATGATCGTATGCCTATTCCCGCCTCAGAATCCAGAAAGCCTAAGCCCTGGGTGTGGCCTATGGTGGCTATGTTGTTAGTCCTAATCGTTGGGACCTGGACATTTTTATCTACACCAAAATATAACCCTATTAACCCACCAAATCCTCCTGACTCTTCCCTTTTTGATGGGGAGGAAGACTCTCTTAAGGTAGACTCAGTACACGTGGATTCTGTGAGAATGGATTCTGTTACATCTGATACCCTACCTAATCCGTAAGAAGCCTCTTAGCTAGGGGTTGTATCTTTCTACAGGTGGGATCTTCCATGCCCGTATCTCGGCTGATCTTAATTGGGGTAGGTGGTAAATCAATTGATAGGAAAGGAATATATTGATCAAGGAATGCTTATCAAAAAGTCCGAGACATGCTACACATGCCTCGGACCACTTTATGACAAAAAATACGCGATTACTATATCAAATTCTTACAGGAGTACCCATCCTACACTCACTTGTACTACCCTGTTTCCAACATCTACTAGTGGCACATCTGCTACATTACTAAGTCCATGGTAGTAGCTGGTACCCAGGGTAAGGCCAAATGCAAACTCATAATCTACTCCTACCTGGATTCCAAAATCAGTAGTATTATACATATTGACTACGTCATTTAGGAGGTCTGTTTGAGCATTGATGTCTCCTACACTCACCCCTATATTATCATCTACCAGGAAGTTAAGTTGAGGTCCCGCTTTAAGGGCCAATCCGGCAACTGGATAATACTTAAGTAATACAGGTACACTTAGGTATGAAAGGGTAATATCTGCATTTCCATTTACTCCGGGAACGGCTTGTTGGGTTCCAAACTGGTTAAATAAGAGCTCGGGCTGGATAGCGAAATTCTGATTAAGGCCGATGGTACTGAAGGCACCTGCATGAAATCCTGATACGTAGTCTCCACTCAGATTTACCAGACCTGCCAGGTCTCCATCCAGGTTGGCATAGTTCCACCCACCTTTAATTCCAAACTTTATATCCTGAGCAAAAGAAACGCTTACAAACAAGAGAGCAAGTGTAAAAATTGTTATTAACTTTTTCATAATCATCGTGTTAGGTTGAATGCTGTCAGCTGTTGTTATTGGCTGACAAGAGGGTATACGCCCAGAATACTTTTGGTTTTGGAATTTCAAAGGGCTTTGATCAAGCGTGTAAGATGAGGACATTTTCGCGTTAAGCTCCTGGAAATTGTGTTTGTCTTAATTTATTGACATAAATTATAACACTGTTAATGAACTATGAGAATTAGATTTGTGGAAAGGCTAGGTATAGGATATGCTTGATCCAGGATTATGGAGATCCTCTTGTCCTTTTCCTCGATTTACATTAGGTAAGTATGTTCCTGGTACAATTTGTAGGATGAAGCCCATATCCTTATACATGCTACCCCAAAATCCTCTCCAGTATCTTAGTCAACTCTCCAGGCCTATCTAATGGCATATAATGCCCACACTTTTGAATATAATGGGTAGGCACATCTGGATTCTCCAGACTGAGCTTATGTATATGGGCATAGCACAAGGGATCTTCTTTAGCTATGATGAGGTGCTTTTCTAGGGGAAGCGCTTTGAACAGCTTGGCGAGGGTGAGCAGTTCCTGCTTTCTCCCTTCACTCATAGGATGATGGATACTGTTTCTCTTATGTGAAATGGAAGTATGCTGAAAGTCTGTGAGAACTTCTCTAATACGGCTGCCAAGCAGCGGACGCTTACTTCTGGTGTTGGATTTCAGAATGTATCTCAGCCCAAAAGGACTTAGCAATAAGTGGCTAATGCCAGGCGTACTGAAAAGCAGCTCGCTCATGGCATCCATGGGCGTTTTAAGGGGATATAAGACCGTGTTTAAAAGAACAAGTCGTTTTACCTGAGTGGGATGTTCATGTGCCCATAGTATGGCAGGAGGGCCACCTATGTCATGCACGATCAGGCTAACTTTTTCCTCTCCCCATCCAGCAGCCCTTATCACTGCATCCAGTTGTTCTTTTTGGCTGCTAAAGGTGTAGGAAAATCCTTCCGGTTTGTCTGATTTCCCAAAGCCTAGCCAGTCAAGGGTGAGGACAGTATGGCTAGTGGAGAAAGCGGCTACTTGCTCCTTCCATAGTCTTCCATTGGTGGGCCATCCGTGAAGGAAGAGGAGGGGAGGACCCTGCCCATGGAGGGAGACATGGATAGTATGCCCTTGATAGGAAATGTGAAAGCTCATCTTTATAGCTGCAGTTTCCTATTTAAACGAAGAAAGCCGGGAAGAATGTTTCCCAGCTTTGAGATGTATTATCTACCAAATGCTAACGGTACCCTTGACCGCTTCCTGATTCAGCAGATAGATTGGGGCTTCCGGGATTTAATTCCCTAATGGCCATGACGATGTACTTATTATTGCCCTGAACCAGGTTATAAAGGACAGTTCTGGCTCTGAAGACAGCCCCATCAAACTTTCTCAGCCACCAGTCAAACTCCACACTTTCTTTCTTCTTAATGACATCCAAATACTGGTTGAAGACTTCCTCTGAGGGTCTACCGTCTTGCTGGTAGTGGGGCATAAACCTCTTAGGGGAATGCTTATAGAACTCTTCTCTTGTACAGTTAAACAGCTTGGTAGCTTTTTGGGTGATACTCGCTGGTCTCAGACTCACACTATCCAGAAAAATCACCCCATCATAGTTTTTTTCCACCATCATATTAAGCTTCCAGTCAGTTTCATCACTGGAAAATATTTTGGCTTTCTCGCCGGAGATATCCTTGAACGCAAATAATAGATGGTTGATTTCTTCTCCTGGGAGGGCTATTCCTGACACCCGCATCCATATTGACCGCTGATCTTTTCTTTGGAGCTTCCACTCGAAGGCCACTTGTCCTACAATAAGGGTCTTTTTAAAGTATTGCTTCATCCTCTCTGATGATAACACCCCATCTTCCTGAAATAAGGGAGATAGCTCCATAATGTGCTTCCCTACCAATTCTTGTTCCTCATACTTGAGAATTTCCGGGATCTTAGCGTCAGTGTAAATGACTTTTTGGCTCTGAAAATCAAAGACGATAAACCCATCATAGGAAGCTGGGAAGTATTTTTGGTACATGGGGAAGGCTTCCTGCTTCTTTTCCTGTTTTTCCTGAACTACTGCTGGTTGAGGAGGGGTAGGAATGGGAGTCGGAGTTTCCGACACAGGCGGTTGAGTTTCTTCAATTACCTGCCTAGGTACTACCTCCTCCTGGAAAGGTGGTTCAGAAGCAAGTTTAGGCTCCGGCTGTATAGGAGGCATGACACCCTCTTCCTGAACGGGAGGTAGGGGACTTTCCTTTACCGCGTCCTCTATGTCTTCAAAAACTGGAAATTCAGGCTCCTCTGGTTTTTCCGGTGCCAAGGACTCTTCCTGGGGTGCTGGAAACTCTTCCTCTTCTGTATCAAAGTCAAAGTCATCAAATTCTATAAACTCGGGAGCGCTTCCTGTCTTAGGGGTAGCTTCAGGAATAGGCTCTGAAAAGTAGGTAGGCTCCGTGGGTTTTTCTAATTCTCTTTCCTCAATGAAGTCAGTAGGAGTAACTTCTGTGAGCTGTTCATCTATAAGTGGTTTTTCCACTATCTCCTCCTTCCCTTTGTCAGAGGTAGGTATGATAGGTTCCGCTACTACAGGTTCACTCCCCATGCTAGCCTCAGCACCTATGAAAGTCTCTGTAGCAGGAGAGGGTATTTCTTCAGTAGCCTGAACTTCCTCTGTAGAGACTCCTCCACTTACATTTTCTATCTCCTCTTTTTCCTGAAGTGAAGGGATAGGTACTTTATTTTCTACCTCTGAAGGACTCAGGACCTCTTCTTCCTGAAAAGAAGGAAATGCTAGATGGCTTCCATTGGAAAACACTATTTCTTCTTCTGAGGTTATTTCCTGCGCTCCTTCTGGAGTAGTTTCTGATACTGTAGGCTGTTCTTCCTCCAGGTCTGCTTTTGGCTCATCAAAAAAAGTCACAGGAGGTTCTGCTAGTATCTTTTCTGCCTCAGCTGGAGAATCAACTATGGGAGGAGTCGGAGGTGTAAATACCGGAATGTCATCTACTGTCTCCTCGGTAGGATTATCAGCTATCTGCCCTTCTGCTGGTTCACCGCTTATCCGTTTTTCAGGTAAGGGGATACTTTCAGGGTGGGAAGGTAAGGGAGGTTCTTCTGTTTTCTCCTGAGCATCCGTATCTGCCTGGGGCTGTTCGTCAGCATTGGTTATGGCCAGGAAGGAGTTTTCAAACTCAGGTAGCTCATCTTCTTCCCCTATAGCTGAGGCATCCTCAGTTTTTTCTACCGATTGCTTTTTCAGCAGATCTTCTACCGTTAACCCTTTAGGGCTGTCCTGCGGAAGTTCTGACTCTTCAGGTGTATAGACTTTTAATGGCTGCTCTTGGATTTCTTCTATTTCCTCTTCAGCTACTATTTCCTGCACCTCTTCCTCCAACCCTGGTTCCTCAAATGTGGGAAACTGATCTATCTCTTGAGGGGAAGAGGCCTCTTCTTCTGTAGCTTCTATTCCCTCTTCAACCATCAAAGGCGCTTTATCCTCAATAACCTCTGTTTCTTCTATTAGGGGATCCATGGAAACTTCTTCCATAAGATTTTCTTCAGGTTCAGATTCCTGGAAGCCTAGCAGTGGATTAGGTGAAGAGGGGAAAGTAGGCGCTTGAGTGGCTGGTTCTTCTTGCGCTGGTGGATCTTCAGGAGCTTCCACTATCTCTTCAAGCATATCCTCACTAACGGTATGGACGGGCTCTTGTACCAGTTGGCCCTGAGACAGTTTCTCCACTATTTCGGAGGAGGGAAGGGGTAGCTCAGCTTCCAGAGGTGGCTCTGCGAATGGTGCTGATTCTTCAGCTACATCTTCTTCAGCTACATTTACCCCAATTGCTTGTTCTTCAACCGGAGGGGCCTGGATTTCTTCAACTTCATTTTCCGTGTTTAAAGGTTGTCCTGTAGAAACCGCTGGAATGAGCTTTTCTATAATGGACTGAGGGATAAAGTAGAAAATCACTACTACCCCTTGATGCTCATTATCTGTGGTATGGAAGGGCAATCCCTTAACCAGGTATTTTTCCTCTGTATTGGTTACTACAAAATCCTCTATGCTAGCACCTGAAGCTAACACATCTTCAGCCAGGTTATGGATAGAGAAATGTTTAAAAGTGGTAGTGTAATGCTTGATGGGTCTACCAATATCTGCTTGTCTGATATTGATCAGCTTAAATACACCTGAGCTGAACTTATGTATATTTATCTCTTCATCCAGAAAAAGAAAGGGTATTGTCAGGCTCTCTATTTGGTGCTCCAGGTAAGACTTGGACTTAGTAAGCTCAGAGATAGAGAATCTATAGTCTGAGTTTAGTTTTTGTAAGTCCTCGTGTATGGATTGGAAAGTCTGATTATTTTTCTCGGACTCTTCTAAGAGACTTTTCAATCTTTCTATTTCCGACTCCTGTTTCTGCTCTTTTTCTTGAGAAACTCTGCTGAGGTCATCTACCTCCTGCTTGAGGGTCAGGTTGATTTCATTGAGGCTGTTGAAGGTCTCATTTTCATAGCCATCAGTTTCCCATTCTTCAGTATTACCCTCATGTAGGATAATGGAAAACAGCTGGTCATTATGAATTTCTTTAGGTACAGTAAATGGCTCTATAGTAATGTCAAATGTCATTAGCTGCATCCCTATTTTAGCTTTTATGCCTTTAAGAGAATGAGAAAGTGCTTCATTTCTCACCTTAATTAAGGCCACCTGCAGGGCTACTGCTAGCTTGGCAGGTATCATGCGGGTCAGCTTCGGTATGCTGGGATCATTTGGGACGGTAAGATATTTCTTGGCAGGGTCAGTTACATGTCGCAAATTAAATTCTGCATCCACTACGATTACTGCTGGCAAATATTTTTCAGATAAAGCTGATGCAAAAAAATTGGCGATATTAATCTCCTTCATAGGATATAATAGTTAGGCTGCACTAGATTTATGTGTGATGCCGTATTAGGCACTTTTCCTTCCTTAGAAAACGTCATTCCTCCGTAAAATGGTATGAGAAGCAAAAAGGAAATGCCCCTTTTTTTACCTCGGAATAAAGGTAATTTCTGTTCAGTAAATTCTTTCTGTCAATCTTTATAGGCTGAGTAGCAAAAGATTAGGGATTAACGGTTCTATGTGTGTGCGAATAGCTGAGTGATTGAAAAGATAAAATCTTCTGCTTCTGTAAGATTGATAACTGTAATTATTTAATTTAATTAAAATAAGCTGTCCTTCTTTTCCCTAAACATTACGTACATATTAATTTTTCCAGTTCATTAGGGATTGAATAGGAAGAGGTTATAAATTTTGATTAGTGCTATCCCCTGTAAAATTGAGGCCCTCCTGAGCATAATTCTTCCTATATGTCCATCAGCTGACATGATATTAGATAGATGAGTATCCATATTTGCCAAAAAAAATGAGTATGAACATCATTAATAATATGTGTTGGATAAGTCTACTAGTTTGGGTAGCTGGCTGTAGTCCCACACAAGAAACTACCTCAGAAGCACCTGCTGATCAGGAAGTAAATAAGGGCCAGGCGTTAGTTATGGAAATGATAGCTGAGGTAGGCACGTATGAAGAGCTATCAGCCCTAAAGGATGTGAGCTACACCTATACCTACCGTACTCCTGATGGGAAGGCAAATGTATCTCAGGAAAAATATCTTTTTGAGGGAGAACTTTCCTGGGCAGCTTATGACACACGGGATCTACGTCTATACCCAGACCAGGAGGGCAGATTAGTGCAGGGATTTGATGGTAGTACTACCTGGACCACCCTTGGGGGAGAAAATCTAGTAGGGGAAGATGACATCAATAGAGCCCGCTTTAGCAGGAAAACCAATTTCTACTGGTTCGCTATGATGCATAAGTTAGCAGATCCCGGTCTTACCTATGCATACAAAGGTACTCAGGAAGTGAAAGGAATTACCTATGATAAAGTG
>JBCCLI010000195.1:0-11645 GCA_039026975.1 Bacteroidota bacterium
ATCTGTAAAGTCTGTAAGGCTCTCTGAGAGGGCTGTACGCATCCTATCTACAGCAGCATCTACTTCTCCATTTTGGTTTTTAAGTAATAGCTGAGTTTGGAAAAAATAGTTGGTAAGATTAGTTCTTGCATCACTTTCCAGTATAGATTTCTGTAGCCATAATCTGGCTCTGGAAATTTGCTCATCATCTTCTTCCAGGATGTAGACATAGGCTATGGTGGTAGATAAATCGCTGATAAACTTACCATTAAAAATAGTCCAGTCTAATTTATCTATGCTCTCCTCGAAGGTTTCAAGGGGAATTTTTCTAACCATTCTTTGAAAGCCTACTTGCTTAAAACCAAGGAATTTTTCCCATGCCTCAAAAGAAAATGAAATGATTTGGGCAGTTCTTATGGCCTGGAATCTATGCTTAGCCAGGGTTATTACCTGCTCAAACTTTTCGGTGTCTTTTAAGGTGAAAAAATAGGATAAGCTTTCGTTAACGATAAAGAGAAAATACTCAAATGAGGCTTGGTTTTGGACAGAAGTATTTTGAATCTCATTCAACAAGAAATCCTCTAATCTTTGAAAATCAGGGATGTCTACCTTTTTTAGTACTTCTTTTAGGTAAAGCGGTAATGAAAAGCCATCAGCTTCACCTGCCAGGTTGACTAAAAATTGGTAGGGAAAAGGATTGCTCATGTTTGTGTAATTGAAACCTGGTTAATAGTCTACAGTTAAACATTACAGTAGCTAGCCTAGGAAGGTAGTAGAAGGAAAAATATGAAAATAAGAAAGATGGCCTACGATACTAGGTTGCCTAATTGTACCCTTCCATCTAAAGAATGAACAAGTCGTCAAACAGTAACATTAACAAAAAACTGTGAGACGAGAGCTAGGTTGATCGCTGTCAACAAATTTCAGGCTGCTACAGCGTTACAATATACGTAACAATTACGAAAAGCTATGTCAGTAAATCAATAAGATTTTTCAGTTTTATAAAAAGAATACCTATTCTAAAATAAGGACGGGTAGAATTTATCTAAATTTAAACTAGTACCTAGAAACTTATCAAGATAATATTTAGTTTCCTTGCTATTAGAAGGGTTTCGGATACGGTATGGCGAAAAAAATAAAAAATGTGTACGTCTGTCAGAATTGTGGGCAGAAATATGTGAAGTGGCAAGGGCAGTGTGCTAACTGTAATCAGTGGAATACCTTGGTAGAGGAACTGGATATCCCCACAAAAGTGAGCCTTCACAGTTCTCTGACAAAAGGAGCTACCCCCCAAAAATTAGCAAATGTCCGTGCTTCCCATGAAAAACGGTTTTTGACCATAGATGAGGAAATGAACCGCATCCTCGGAGGAGGAATAGTGGAAGGTTCAGTCATCCTGATAGGCGGAGAACCTGGTATAGGGAAGTCTACCTTGCTCCTACAATTAGCGCTCCAAATGGATAATCGCAAGGTGCTCTACATATCTGGGGAGGAATCTGTTCAGCAGATAAAAATGAGGGCTGGAAGAATAGACCATCAAAATGATCAGCTGTTAGTAGCCTCAGAAACACTACTTGAGCATATTGTCGCATTTGTTCAGGATTTACAGCCGCAGATATTGGTAATTGATTCCATTCAAACTATACAAACAGAGCTGCTGGAATCTGCTCCTGGCAGTGTAAGCCAAGTCAGGGAATGCGCCTCAAAAATCATAAGACTGGCAAAAGACATAGATTTACCTGTGTTTCTGGTGGGACATATTACTAAGGAAGGTTCTCTAGCGGGTCCCAAAGTCCTTGAGCATATGGTAGATACTGTACTCACCTTTGAGGGAGACAGGCATAATCAGTACCGTATTGTGCGGACCAGTAAAAACCGCTTTGGGAGTACCATGGAAATAGGGATTTACGAGATGCAGCATAATGGGTTGAGGGAAGTTCGTAATCCATCGGAAATTTTTCTGAGTAGTGGAGAAGACCCCTTTAGCGGGGTGGCCATAGCCGCTACTATGGAAGGTATGCGCCCGCTTTTGATAGAGACGCAGGCGCTAGTTTCTCCTATGGCGTATGGAAATGCACAGCGGTCCGCTACAGGCTTGGACCTGAGAAGGCTAAATATGCTACTGGCGGTCTTGGAAAAACGCTGCGGCTTTAAAATGGGCATGTATGATGTCTTTATTAATATCACCGGAGGCCTAAAAGTAGAAGATCCCGCTCTTGACCTGGGCCTTGTTTGTGCAGTTATTTCCTCTTTACATGACTTACCCATACCTCCTTCTACTGTTTTTGCCGCTGAGGTAGGGTTAAGTGGAGAGATCAGGCCCATCAGTAGGGTAGAACCCAGGGTGGCAGAGGCTGAAAAGCTGGGCTTTAAGGAAATTTTCATTTCTGAAAGCCAGCGGGAAGGCTTGAGTATAGTCCCTAAAGAAATAAAGGTCAGGGGTGTAAATAAATTAGAAGAAGTATTCCGACAGGTATTTGGGAATGCCCAATAACCTGCCGGGAATTATGTCTAGGGGATGCTAATAAGTTCTACATCAAAAATGAGGGTAGCTCCCGGGGGAATATCTCTGCCTGCTCCTCTGTCTCCATAGGCCAGGTCAGAAGGGATAACGAGCTGCCATTTATCTCCCGGCTTCATAAGCTGAAGTGCCTCTGTCCAGCCAGCTATTACCTGGGTAACCCCAAAGGTGATGGTTTCTCCTCTTTTATAAGAACTATCAAACACAGTTCCATCAATCAGTTTTCCCTCATAATGAACTTCTACTCTGTCTGCTGTAGTAGGGCTACTACCTTCTCCCGCTTCTAATACCTTGTACTGTAGACCACTAGGGAGTTCTACGACTCCTTCTTTGGCTTTATTGGCAGCCAGAAAAGCCTTTCCTTCTTCTTTTGCTTTCATTGATTTTTGTTTTTGTTGTGCTTCTTTAGCATCTCTGACCATAACTTGAAATTCTTGCATGAGAGCTACTCTCTGGTCTTCATCCAAAGAGAGAACATCTCCCGCAAAGGAATCCATTAGGCCCTTTTTGAATATCTCTTGATTGATCTCTAAGCCTGTTCTGGAAAGATTAGTTCCTACGTCTACGCCTAAGGTGTAGGAAATACTATCCATTTTTGTGTCAAACTGAGCTAAGAGGGAGGATACAGTACCTAAGAATAAACAAATGACCAGAGGAATTTTTCTCATGTTATAAAATTATATGAATATCAAAGTTGGGGGTAAAATCCTGATAAAACAAAGCAGCAGAATCTTTTTTATGTCATATATTTCCTTCGAATACGAATTCTGCTGGCCCTTGAAGGTAAACGGTAGGAGTACCATTTTCTTGTTCTATACTCACCTGTAATTTCCCCCCAAGAGTATCTACATTGAGCCTATCCAGGCTGGGATGGAGCTGGTGATGGACAAACGCACAGGCTGTTACCCCGGTTCCACAAGAGAAGGTCTCGGCTTCCACCCCTCTTTCAAATGTTCTGACAGACAGATTGCCGGGTGTATTTATACTTAGGAAGTTTACGTTGGTTCCTCCTATGGATTCAAAAGCGGCGTGCTGCCTCAGCTTTTTTCCCTCAGTGGCTACGTCCACCTTTTCCAACTCAGTATTTACATACTTAACATAATGAGGAGATCCAGTATCTATCCAAAAACTTGTCTCGTTTAATTTTTTGAACCCACTGGGCCTAGGCATTTGAATCTTGACCTCTTTTCCTTGAATAGCGGCTTTGATCAGTCCTACAGAGGTTTCAACCTGACAACTACTGCCAATAATCCCCAAGCTGTGAACAAAGCTCACTACACACCTGGTTCCATTCCCACATAGGGTACTCTCGTTACCATCTGCATTTAGGTACCTCATCCTGAAGTCTCCTGCCTCAGAAGGTTCTACAGCTATAAACCCGTCTGCTCCTATCCCAAATCTCCTACTACAAAGCTGTGCTAGGTAGGAAGTAGCGGAAGTAATATCTAACTGTAGGTCTCTATTATCTATAATGATGAAATCATTTCCAGTTCCCTGGTACTTGTGAAAGTGCATGTACAAAAATCTATTAGTAGCTTGGAGTAGGGTACGAAGGTAAGCATAGTTAGGTTAGCTACCTGGAGATAAAATGTGATAGGGGAATAGCAGAAATACTTATGGAGAAAAGAGACTAATCTTGGGGAACTTCCCGATTATAAAGCCTGGCAGCAATTCTCACAATACCATAGATTTTCTCTTCTTTATCATCGTTAGCATAGATCTTTAAGGAATAGGTGCCTTCCTCCAACGTCAAGGAGGGAATAGCAGTGTGGGTAATGGTGTAGTCTATTTCATTTTCATCAGGAACTCCCTGCCAGGCGCCGGAGGACTTGATGGGAATATTGGTTTGAAATTCCTGGACGTTTGTTTTCGCATCCTCAAGAACCATGTAAATGGGGATTTCATTTCTTCCCAGGCCCGTATAGTAGGTGAGGGCCATTTCAAGGCGTAGCTCCTGACCTGCATTTTGGTCTGTAATCTCTATTTCAAATTCTCTGGGAAGATCAGAATAGTACAGGGTATAATCTGATAATGTGATTTCCCCTCTCCATACGGGAACTATATCCCCACATGAGGGTATGGTAAGTAAGAAACTTAGACAAAAGATAGTTGAGACCACTTGAGTGAGTAGCGTGCGAAAGTAAAGGTGAAAGCTATTCACATAAACACATTTAATCGTGTGATGTAGGGTAGCGTTAGCTTCTATTAGCTACTACTTCAGCTATGCCAACGGTATCTACCTTATTCTCTTTTTTTTCGTGATGTAAAGAAGAGTCTAATACATCATACACTCCCATGGAAGTAAACTTATCTAGCCTATTGCTGATCAATTGGGCTGAAGGAATACTTCCCAGAGTAGCTATATCTTTAAGAATGGCTGCTTTGACGTTTTGATAGGTTTCTTCAGGATTTTTATGGGCACCTCCTAAGGGTTCTGTAATGATTCCATCAATAATCCCTAAGCCTACATTATCTTCTGCAGTAAGCCTTAGCGCTTCTGCTGCCTGTTCTTTGTTTTCCCAGCTCCTCCACAGGATACTTGAACAAGATTCTGGAGAAATAACAGAATACCAGGTATTCTCCAGCATATAGACTTTATCTCCTACCCCTATGCCTAAGGCACCACCAGAAGCTCCCTCTCCTATGACAATGCATATGATGGGAACTGTCAGCTGAGCCATCTCTATTAGGTTTCTGGCTATAGCTTCTCCTTGTCCTCTCTCCTCAGCTTCCAGGCCTGGAAAAGCACCCGGTGTATCTATCAAGCAAACAACTGGAATACGAAACTTTTCAGCCATTTTCATCATTCTGAGGGCTTTTCGGTAGCCTTCAGGATTAGGCATACCAAAATTTCTGTATTGCCGCTGTTTAGTAGTTCTCCCTTTCTGCTGGCCAATGAACATTACACTTTGTCCGTCTATCTTTCCTAAGCCTCCTATCATGGCCTTGTCATCACTAAAGTTCCTGTCTCCATGGAGCTCAATGAATTCATCAGAAACATGCTGTATGTAATCTAATGTATAGGGTCTTTCTGGATGGCGGGAAATTTGTACTCTTTGCCAGCGGGTTAAATTGCTGTATATATTGACCTTTAGGTTATGAATCTTCTTTTCAAGCTCGGTGCTTTCCTGATCCAACTCCACCCCATTTTCTCCGGCAATACGCTTCATCTCTGAAAGCTTATTCTCCAGCTCAATAATGGGCTTTTCGAAATCAAAAATGTTGTTCGGCTTCATAGTCTCGTAAAGCTGATAGCATTGAAATTAACTGATAGAAGGTCCTTTATGTTAGATAATAGCCTAAAAAGCCACAGATAAAATCACCTCTCTCAATTTCCATACTCAAATTCTTACACACTCAATCTGGAACCTAAACTTAATACAATTTAATATTACTCACATTTAATTACACAAAAAGAGAGGTGAAAAATTGACGTGTAAGAGATTATAGGGGCTTGATAGTAGTTTGTGCTACCTGAATTTTAGCAAAATACTAAAGGTAAGTGGCTGGCTTTCAGTTAATTTTAGCGTAAGTACAAAAATAGCTCCCATGAGATTAAAAAAACAACACCTGCCAAAGTGGCAGGTGGCAGCTCTATTTCTTATCTCTTCTCTACAGGAACATAATCTCTTCTTGCAGAACCGGTATAAATTTGTCTGGGCCTCCCTATAGGATGCTTAGCTTCCCGCATTTCTTTCCACTGAGAAATCCATCCAGGCATACGTCCCAGGGCGAACATGACAGTAAACATTTCTACTGGTATCCCCAAGGCACGGTAGATAATACCAGAGTAGAAATCTACATTAGGAAATAGCTTCCTGCTGGAGAAATAGGGGTCTTTTATTGCTTCTCTTTCTAATGAGGTAGCAATGCTGAGGACAGGGTCTTCCACTGACAGTTCAGAAAGTACCTGATCCGCATATTTTTTAATCACTCTAGCTCTTGGATCGTAGTTTTTATACACCCTATGCCCAAATCCCATTAATCTGAAGGGGTCACTCTTATCTTTAGCTTTAGCCAGATACTTTTCTGTATCTCCCCCATCTTTCTTGATATCTTCTAACATTTCCAGCACTGCCTGATTAGCACCCCCATGAAGAGGTCCCCACAGGGCGGCATTACCAGCTGCTATGGCTGCAAAAAGATTTACCTGAGATGAGCCCACTAGCCTTACTGAAGCCGCAGAGCAGTTTTGCTCATGGTCCGCATGTAATATAAGTAAGGTGTCAAAAGCTTCTACTGTAATTGGGTCTACCTTTCCTAGCATCATATGCAGGAAATTTTCTACGTAGCCTTTAGTAGGATCTGGGTCTATATAAGGCATACCCTGGGTCCTCCTGAAAATATAGGCGGCTAATACAGGAATATTGGCTAATATCCTATGAATAGTCTTAAAACGGACCGCTTCATCTGACCAAGAGTCCAGCTCTTCCCCAAAGAAACCAGAAAGAGAGGCTAGTGCTACTGTTAGCATTCCCATGGGGTGGGTGCCGTCAGGGAGTGCATTTAATACATCTCTTATCCCCTGAGGAAGGCCTGTATGCTTGGTAAGTTCTGCATTGAAGGCATCTAACTGCTCTGAATTGGGTAACTCCCCATGTAGTAACATGTAAATGACCTCTGTGAAATTAGCTTGTTCTGCTAGTTGTTCTATGGGGTAGCCTCTGTGGAGAAGGACACCTTTTTCTCCATCAATAAAGGTAATGGCACTGGTAGTAGAACCCGAATTTTTAAACCCTGGGTCAAGGGTAACATATTTAGTGGATGCTCGGAGTTTGGAAATATCTATCCCTTTCTCATCAAAGGTTCCAACATAAACAGGTAATTCATAGGAGTCCTCACCTATGGTAATGTGAATAGTTTCATCAATAGCAGTAATACTGGCCATATTTCTTGGATTTAACGACTGTCTGGAGATAAAAGAATGAACGCTAGCATAAATCAGCTCACTTGTGGAAGCCTATAGCCTTACTTTTTTTGCGAAAAAAGTAAGGAAAACATCACTCATAGCATGGCTTCGCTGAGTGAAACAATTAAGCCAATTCTGTAACGAAAAACAAAAATATCCATGCCCGGCTAGGGTGTTAAGCAGGTCATTTTTAAGATAGCCAGACGGTCACTTTATTATACTCTTATCCACTGTATTTGGTTGGTAGTTGTCCATTTCTTTTAGGGCTTCCTCATAGCCACCATTGAGTATAGGGAACCTACACCAGGTTTTAGGGTCAAGGTTTTTATCATCTAAATGGAAGCTGGGTGCATACCTTTCGCGCTTCCACTGGTTTCGCGCCCAAAGGGTAAAGAATTTTCTGATGTAGCCTTTCAGTAGACGATCTTCCGTAATGCCTTTTAAGGTTTCAAACACCTCTACAGGAGATTTGTAATCTCGGATGGCACATGCCTCTATTTCATCTAGTATATCATAGGGCATGAGGTCTGCCTCGTCAGTTTGGTCATAATTTGATGGCCGTAACTCAGCTGTAGGTTGTAGGGAATTGACGTAGGATAGAGATGGGATATTTAGCCTTTCTTCTGCCCACTTGAGCCATTGGATAATGCTCTGTTTATCTATACCTCCCAGTGGGGCCAGTCCACCTGAAGTATCTCCATCCATGGTAGCATAGCCTACGGCCGCTTCACTCCTGTTACTGGTAGTAATGAGGAGAGACCGTCTCATATTGGCGATCATCCAAATCCCGGGGGACCTAAGCCTGGCCTGGATGTTTTGTAAGGTAAGGTCATCTGATTCCCAACTCAAAGATCTTCCGGCAGACTCCTCAGCCAGTTTGATATATGCCTGATGGATAGGCTCCACATCCCAATACTGAAAACTTGCCCCTAAGCCTTCCGCCAATTCTCTGGCACTTCTCAGGGTTTCCTCTCCACTATTTTGAGTTGCCTGATATACACAGCTAAGTATATTCTGTATGGGGCGTTTCGGGTCTATGTCTAGGTAGGGAAGCTTTTCAGCCATTCCCTCCTCTCCTAAATCTGCTAAGCCTCTTAGAATGGCGTGTGCACACATAACTGCACAGGTAGAGGAGTCAGCTCCTCCGGAAAGTGACAGGACAAACCCTCTACTCCTGCTTTTTCTCATGTAGTCAAACAGGGCCAGGGTTTCAGCCAGGTAAAACTCTTCCTCCTTCGTTTCATAAGGTGCTATATGCGTGTCTACGGATGAAGGGTGAACATAGGGAAACTCAAACTCACAACTGATAAGATTTGGGGGGAGGACAGACTCAAAGTTGAAGGACTTTTTCCGCTGGATTTGTACATATTCTACATCCACTGAGGCTGATAAGATATCAAAATCTCGGTAGGAGAATCGTCGGTTTCTAGCTAGTAACTTACCTGATTGAGCTATGAGAATCTCCCCGTCATAAATGATTCTCCCTGCCTCATTTCCTAAATGGTTACTGTAAACATAGGTGCAGTTATACCCTCTGGAGGACTCTGACACCAGTAATTCTCTGACCTTAGTTTTACCAAAGGCAAAGTTGGAAGCGGAAGGATTTAGGATAATGTCTACATTATGCAGGTAGTGCTGCTGGGCAGGGCGTACCCCATTCCAGGCATCTTCGCATATTTCTAGCCCTATTCTGATACCTCCCACATCAAAAACCAGGTCCCCCAGGGGTATCTCTTGCCCTTTCCATTTATAGCTGACCCTAAGGCCTTCTGGCCATCTTTTAAACCAGCGTGGTTCATAATAAATCCCATCCCCAGGGAGTTCCTGCTTAGCCACAAATCCCAGTAACTCCTGATCACAGATAACGGCCACTGTATTATACAGGCTATTTTCGAAAGAAAGCGGAAGTCCTACCGTTATGACCATGCCAGCAGTTTCAGCTATGATCTCTTCTAAGCCTTCCAGGGAACGAGCTAGTAATTGCTCATTGAAAAAGACATCCTCACAGCCATAGCCGCTAATAGCTAATTCAGGCAGACAAAGGAGGCTAACCCCTTTTTCCCTGCTAGCTCTGATAGCGGAGAGGATATTCTGGGTATTATGCGTAATATCCAGGGGAATTTGATTTAAGCATGATCCTGCCAGATGTACATATTTCATACTCGTGCGCTAATAAGCGATATAAATGTAGATTTTATTATATACTATATTTCTTATAACCTCATTAGGCCTTTCATGTTCCTACTTGAGTGCTAAAATTAACTATAAGGTTACACTCTCTCAATTCTCCCACTAAATAGTTAACGTATTATTCAAGCTGAAAACCCTAATATGATAAATCTCATGAACCGAATCCTCTTTGTCTTTTTACTCATATTGGCAGGGGCAGCCCACTTATTTGCCCAGGAAAATTCTCCTAAGGTGAGAATGGAAGTCATAAAAGGTCCTAAGCCCTGGAACCACCTGGAGTTCAATGATGACCCGAGAAATTTCCAGTTTGCCATAGTTACAGACCGGACCGGTGGCCATAGACCCGGTATTTTTCCTGTGGGACTTAAGAAATTGAATCTACTCAAGCCGGAGTTTGTGATGAGTGTGGGAGATTTAATTGAAGGATACACAGAAGATATTGATGAATTAAATAGACAATGGGATGAATTCATAGGATTCATTGAATTATTGGAATCCCCCTTCTTTTACTTGCCGGGTAATCATGATATCACTAATAAAGTGATGGAGGAGGTATGGAAAGAACGCTTTGGGCCTACCTACTATCACTTTGTCTATCATGATGTATTATTCCTTTGCCTAAATTCTGAGGATGATGTCCGTGGATCTGGGAGAGGGACCATCATGCAACCGCAAGTAGATTACATTGCTAAGGTGCTAGAAGAGAATCAGGACGTACGGTGGACCATGGTTTTTATGCACCAGCCTTTATGGAGCCAGACGGCAGATACAGGACTTTGGCCTGAGGTAGAAAAACTCCTGGCAGATAGGAAGCACAACGTATATGTAGGCCATCACCACCGGTACGTGAGATACGAAAGAAATAATGGGATCTACACCATATTAGCCACCACAGGTGGGGCTAGTGGCATGAGAGGGACTTCCTTTGGAGAATTTGATCATGTAGTATGGATTACCATGACAGATGAAGGCCCCATTATGGCCAATCTATTGTTGGAAGGTATTTGGGAGGAGGATGTAGTGACAGAAGAGTGGGCAGACGTTATGAAGCCCTTAGCAGGAACTGAACCTATGCGGGTGGGCCCCGTTTTCACGGATGCAGATGTATTCTCAGGGGAAACCATGGAGGTGAGGCTCACTAATGATAGTGACTATCCTATGGAAGTAGCCTTTCAGATGGCTACTAACGAGAAGCTAACGGTTTCCGGCCTGCCAGAAAAAGTGCTGGTACATCCTAATTCCGTAGAGCTGCTCAGTATGAAGATGGGGGCGGCATCACCTATCTCTTTAACTGAAATTATTCCTGTAAAATTATCAGCTTCCTCCACCTACAAGATTGAAAACCAACCTGAGCTGGTGCTAGAGCAGCAAGTACTTATACGTCCTGCCAAAGCATTTCTAGTAAAAGAAGGAGAAAAAGCCATCACTGTAGATGGATTACTAAATGAGTGGTCCAGCCTGAGTCATCAGGTAAATCAGGCTGAGGGACATATTCAGGCTACCCCTTTCTCACATGCAGGAGATGAAGACTTAAGCTTTTCTTATGATGTGAGAACAGATAAGGACTTTTTATATCTAGCCATAGAAATCCAGGATGATGAGCTAAATCTTGGAGATGACCTACCCCCTTCCCAGAAAGATTGTATTAATGTATGGTTAGATGCTCGCCCTACCGCCATTAGCGCTAACGGGAGAGGGTACGACTACAGAGATATGTTAGCTGTCAGTTTTGGGCTTTCTGAGAAAGAGGGAGAAACCTATGTCTATAACCCGCATTGGCTTCCTGATGGGACTAATGCAGTATGTAAAAAGCTGGGAGAAAAAATAGTCGGAGAGTTAGCTATTCCTATGAGCTATGTAACGAGTAAGAATGGAAAGGATTGGAAAAACTTCCGCTTAAATGTGGGGGTGGTAGATTTCGATAAAGACTTCATGCATCAGTCTGCTGCCTTTTGGCAACCTGACTGGAGAGGAGAAGAAACCTATCTAGGTTCTGGTATGTTCATGAAGCGCCTAGACCAAGCCAAAGCAGAGTAGCACAACAAT
>JBCCLI010000196.1:0-11614 GCA_039026975.1 Bacteroidota bacterium
AAGTACAGGCTATGATCATCTGAAAAGTTACCTGAAAAAAGTAGACCAAAGAATTCCCTGTGGCTACCTCCCTCTTTACTGTAATAGAGCGGTAGCGGAACAGGCGCTCCTTCTTTGGATGGCCCTCCAGCGGAAGCTCCCTTTACAAATGCATCAATTTCAGACCTTTTACAGAGATGGAATTACAGGAAGTCAATCCAAGGGAAAAACCCTACTCGTAGTAGGTGTAGGAAATATAGGATATGAGCTGATCCACATAGGAAAAGGCCTAGAAATGCAAACCTTGGGGGTAGACCTGGCACCAGCCAAATCAGATGTTACCTATGTGGATATTAAAGAAGGCTTACCGCTAGCTGACATCATTGTCTGTGCCATGAATCTCACGCCAGAAAATAGAGCCTATTTCCATTATGATCTGATGAAACTTGCCAAGAAGGGAGCTATTTTCGTGAATGTATCCAGGGGAGAACTTTCTCCCAGTACAGATCTTCTCCGTCTCCTAGATGAGAAAATACTAGCAGGTGTGGGATTAGATGTGTACCTGGAAGAAAAGGCACTGGCTGATGCCCTAAGAGGAAATAGAGAAAGTGATCATCCAGAAGTCTTGGCTGCCCAAATGCTGGGACAGCACCCCCGAGCTATCTGTACCCCCCATAATGCATTCAATACCCATGAAAGCGTAGATGATAAAGCCTTTCAGTCTGTCGAGCAGATCGTTAGCTTTACCCAAATGGGTAAATTTATCTGGGAAGTGGAAGGCTAAAAGTACATGAAACCTATTCAGACATTAAAGGAGAATGACCCAAGCTGATCTGCTCTTACAAGAGAATAGGGTAATCTCTGACTTTTTTTATGGGATAAGCGTTTTTTAAAGAGCATCAAGTCTCTCTCTCATGCACTACAGGCTGTTTATTTTTCTAACTACCCTTCTCTTGGGCTGTAGCCCTTCCATATCTGTTAAAAACATAACCCCAAATATCCTTTATCCCCCCTTACAAGCCTATGATAGCTTTGGGATAATCGAAATATATGATGACCGTCCAACCTTACCTGAGGAAAGTCTGATCGGAATCCTAACCTCAAAAAATAAAGGAATTGGGAAAGACTGCTCATATAAGGTTCTTAGACAGCTTGCCATGGAAGAGGCAAAACAAGCAGGGGGAAATTGCCTTATTATTACAGAGAGTAGATTTCCCGGAAATCTCCTTGATTGTCATAAAATTGAAGGGCTTATATACAGGATTCCAAATCCAGGCAAGTATGAGAAAGAATTCAACTGGCACCCCCAACGGAGATTAACCATTTCTGACTTTAAGGGGTCTTACCCAGAGGGAGCCTCTACCTCCTTTGGACATCTCTCCATAGCCTATACCCAAAAGGTGAATGTATGGAACGGTAGAATTACGCTTAAGGTACATTCAGTATTCCATTCTGCCCTCTCCTACTTCTCTCCTCCAGAATTTGAACAGGAATATCTAGCCATAGAGCAGCTATCCTTCGACCTGTACGAACTATCCGCCAGAAAAATGGTCAAAGATATTTCTCAAAATAAAATGACCTACAATGAATTTATGGAGTACAATCAAAAACTGGAATCTGAATTTCTTAAAGAATTTCTCTCCAAAAGAGAAGAAATGTATGCAGAGCTATCTGAGGATATTAATCTACTCCCTAAGTGGGAATCTTGGGTCAGCCAGGAATTAGCCAGCTTATCAGCATATACTGAGAAAATCATCCAATTTTGATTTTCAGCTTCCTGACTAACCGCAGAAAGGAGCGAACCTCCATCCGCTCCTCTGCCTACCAACTTAGTGGTAGCGACTGTCAAAAATAATTTTCCGGGTTTACTTTTTCTCCATCTTTCCACACTTCATAGTGAAGGTGTGGCCCCGTTGAGAGGCCAGAAGAACCTACAAATCCTACTACCTCTCCCTGCTTAACCTGATCTCCCTCCTTTACATTAAAAGCGGATAACTGTGAATACGCAGTGGTATACGTATCATTATGTTTTACCACCACCATTCTCCCATGCCCTTTTCCCTTTTCTTTAAAGGAAACTTCCACCACTACCCCATCTGCAGTAGCCAGAACTTTTGTCCCAGGCTCTGCTACTAAATCCACCCCCGTATGTAGCATCATCTCCTTAGTCCATGGATTTTTTCTCATACCATAACCTGAAGATATATAGGTTATATCTTCTTCAAGTAAGGGTTTTATATTGGGTACCACATCCTGATCCAATTCAGGAGGAGCAGTGAAGGCCAGTATAAAAGCAGCCACCACGGGGAGAAAGAAAGCGTAACTCATTCGCCACCATCCAGATTGTTTGTTTGCTGTCATCATGTGAATTCGATTTTTAATGGTTGATTGAAAAAATGCTTGAGTAAGATTGATTGACAGTCGTTTCCGAATATTGATTTTTAGTAAGAATAAATATCTCTGTAAAGACACTCCCTTTGACAGTACCTCCTCATCTGCTAAGTATTCATGAAGCTGTCGGAGAGAATGCCTGTAGCTAGCCAAGAAAGGGTTGAACCAGAAAATGAGCGCGTACACTTCTAGTAGGAGAATATCTAAAGAATGACATTGCCGAACGTGAGCCTTCTCATGTAGCAGCACAAGTTGAAGTTGCTCTTCTTCCATACCTGTTGGCAGGTAAATATGTGTCATGAAAGAAAAAGGAGCAGCCGGATGCTGCGTTTCGAATACATTCTGAGCTCCCCCCAGTAGGGAAGTAGCCCCCTTAGTTACTGCTATTAAAAACCCAATTCTCCAGATAAACCGGATAATGGCTATCCCTAAACCAGTGAGGTAAATCCCTAAGCCTATTTGCCAAAGCAGCTTATCTTTCTGTACCGCCTTAATAGAGGCCGTCCCTTTCTGAATGGGAATCATAAGTTCCATGCTTGGCTCAGCAAAGGAAGAAACCACAGGCTCTACGGATGTATATTCCACCTGAATGAAGGGCAGTGTCAATGAGCCTAGTAAGATAGAAAGGAGGATGAATCGGTTAAGGGTATGGAACTGATTCTTCCTGTATAAGGCCCAGTAGATTCCATAAAAGACAACCCAAATAAGGCTCCCTTTCACCAAAAATGGAAAGAGTTCACTACTCATCATCACGTATTTTCTTAATCTTTTGAGAAATCAGGTCATTCATTTCTTCCAGCTCCTCCACACTCACACCTTCCATATCAGTGAGATAGGAAGCGAATCCACTAAGGGATCCATTGAAAAAGCTGCCAATTACCCGCTTAAAGTATTTCTTAAAGTAATCCTGCCGGCTAATTAACGGGTAGTACTCATGTACCTTACTGTAGGTGTTAAAGCCTAGAAACCCCTTTTTAACTAATACCCGGATGACAGTAGAGATAGTGGTGTAGGCTGGCTTGGGATCAGGAAAAGCGGCTACTATGTCCTTCAGAAAAGCTTTTTCCAGCTTCCATATATGCTGCATAACCTGCTCCTCTGCCTTGGTTAGTTCCTTCATACAAGCAATATAATGATAAAATTAGTTTTATAACTATATTTATAGTAATAAAATGATACTTATAGTTTCCTTCTTATGAAATATAGGAGATTGTCTTAGTTTAGCGGCCAGGAAAGTTCCATACCTATGCGCCTACACTACTCTGCTATCACCTTACAATTATCTGAAACCTTCACCATAGCACATGACCAACGCTCAGAACAAGAGGCCCTTATTGTAGGCCTCCAATGGAGAGACCACCTGGGAATAGGCCAAAGTACAGCTAGTAAATACTATCAGGTAAGCCTCTCAGATATGATCACAAGCCTGGAACAGGCACGAGCTAGTCTGGAGGAGATAGGTTCCTCCCCCTTACCAGAGCCGGAGGATTTCTGGCAAAGTATGTATCCACTATTTGCAGAAAATCCCTTTGCACTCTCTGCCCTGGATATGGCCTATCATGACCTTTTTGCAAAAGTCCTGGGAAAGCCCCTGTATGAGCTATGGGGACTTACTCCCTTACAGGCTCCCCTTAGTAATTATACCATCGGCATGGGGAGTAGTACAGAAATGGCTGATAAAATGAAGGCTACTCCCTGGCCTTTGTATAAGATAAAATTGGGGACTTCAGAAGACCTACACATCATTCAGGCTCTTAGAGAAATAACAGATGTGCCCTTCAGAGTAGACGCTAATTGTGCCTGGAAGGCTCAAACTACCAAGGAGCTAGCCCCTAAACTAAAAGCACTAGGCGTGGAGTTCATTGAGCAACCGTTGAAAGCAAATGATTGGACAGGTATGAAGACCATTTATCCCAATAGTCCCCTTCCCTATTTGGCAGACGAAAGCTGTAAAACCGAAGAAGATGTAGAAAAATGCCATGGATACTTCCACGGAATCAACATCAAACTCCCCAAATGTGGCGGATTGACCCCTGCCAGGAGGATGATCAAAAAAGCTAGAGAATTACAGATGAAGGTAATGGTAGGCTGTATGACAGAATCCATTGTAGGCATATCCGCCATATGCCAGTTAGCCCCCCTTCTGGACTATGTAGATGTGGATGGTGCCATGTTAGTAAGCAATGACATAGCGCAGGGCGTACAGATCTCACAAGGAAAAATCCATTACACAAATCTACCCGGCACAGGGGCAGCTTTAACTCCCGCCTTCCAAGCTAAGTTACTAGCCTCATAAGCCCATCTTGTAACCTTGCCCTGAATGCCTGTTTCTGCACAGCCTCCCTGTCCTTCCACATCCCTTTCCAGTAGCTCCCTCCCCAACACACCTCTTGTCACTAAACCCCAACTACTTGGCATGATCCTACTTCTCCTCATTTTGCTGGCAGTCATATTCATCATTCTCTCCACGACTCGCCTCCATTTACATCCTTTTCTGGCCTTAATTATAGCCACATTTGCCTTTGGCCTGCTAGCGGGTATACCTATCAGGGAACTGCTGACCACCATCAACCAGGGATTTGGGGGAACCATAGGCAACATAGGCCTCATCATCATATTTGGGCTAATCATAGGAGCTTTTCTGGAAAAGTCCGGGGGAGCTTACAGCCTGGCCCAACAAGTTCTCCAATGGGTGGGGACCAAAAGTATTCATGCAGCTATGGGCATCATAGGATATATAGTGTCCATTCCTGTCTTTGCTGATAGTGGGTTTATCATTCTGGCCTCCCTTAATAAAGCCCTCTCTAACAAAGCGCAGGTCTCTGTAGCAGGAACTGCCATAGCCTTATCCATGGGCCTAATGGTTACCCATACCATGGTTCCACCTACTCCCGGCCCCATAGCGGCTGCCAGCATATTAGGAGCTGACCTGGGAAGGGTCATTCTCATAGGCTTATTTGCTAGCATGGGTGCCCTGGTGGTAGCCGTTCTCTTCGCGAAAAAGTATGCTGCTAGCTTTCAACTTAATGAGGTCCAACAATCTACCACTCACATAGAAGCTGCACCTTCCTATAGCCCTTCTGCCGGAAAAGCCTTCCTGCCCATTATCATTCCCATTTTCCTAATCATTCTGAAGTCCATAGCTGAATTCCCCACCAAGCCTTTGGGAGAAAGTGCTTTCATAGAATTCTTACTGTTCATGGGAAACCCAGTGGTTGCCCTATTCCTGGGGATGTTACTGGCTTTCTTGTTGCCAAGGAAATTCTCCAGAAGTATGCTGGGTACTTCAGGCTGGGTAGGAGAAGCCCTCCAACAGGCTGCCATCATCATCCTGATTACTGGAGCTGGGGGCGCCTTTGGAAAAGTGCTTCAAAGCTCAGGCGTAGGCGAGGTGTTAGAAGACATGGTAGGGGGAGCCAGAATAGGAATTTGGCTCCCCTTCCTGGTGGCTGCTGCCCTAAAAACGGCCCAGGGGTCTTCTACGGTAGCCCTGATTACTACCGCCTCTATTATGGCTCCATTACTCCCTTCTCTAGGGTTAGATGGAGAAATGACCAAGGCATTAGCAGTAGTAGCTATAGGTGCAGGCTCAGCCGTAGCCTCCCATGCTAATGACAGCTTCTTCTGGGTAGTAACCCAAATGACGGGTATGTCTGTCCGCCAAGGCTACCTCCTCCAAAGCTTAGGCTCAGGCATAACGGGACTAAGTGCCATGATTCTACTCTTTCTCCTCAGTCTTTTTCTATAGTGATTACCCTTATTCTCCTAATCCATATGAAACTTTATAAAACCAACAGAAACATATTAGTAGAACAAAATGCGCAATACTATTTGATAGAGGATACCTGGGATGATCTCATACATACAGATAACCTTAGGGCTTATTTAGAAGAGCAGCTAGCAAGTGCTACACCCTATCCATCAGCATTAAATCCAGCAGACATTCTTCCGCCTATAGGATCTCAGGAGATTTGGGGAAGTGGAGTTACCTACTTCAGGAGCAGAGAAGCCAGGATGGAGGAAGCGCAGGATGCAGGAGGAGGAGACTTTTATGATAAGGTTTATGCGGCAGAAAGACCAGAAATTTTCTTCAAAGCGGGACAGGATAAAGCTGTAGGAAGTGGCCAGCAGGTGAGAATCAGAAAAGATTCCCATTGGAATGTACCGGAACCAGAGCTGACGTTGGTAATTAATGCCCAAGGCAAGATTGTGGGCTATACCCTTGGAAATGATATGAGCTCCCGAGACATAGAAGGAGAGAATCCCCTGTATTTACCCCAAGCCAAAACCTATGATGGGTCAGCCGCCATAGGCCCATGTGTATGGGTGCCACAGGAACCGTTAGCACCTTCTACCACCATATCGCTGGAAATAAGAAGAGCAGGCAAGCTACTCGTTTCAGGAGAAACCAGCATCAGTCAGATGAAGAGATCCTTTGAAGAATTAGTAGGATGGCTCTGTATGGAGATGAGCTTTCCACAAGGCGTTTACCTGATGACAGGAACGGGCATTATCCCTCCTACTGACTTCAGCCTGGAAGTAGGAGATCTCATCCGCATCAGCGTAGCAGAAATTGGGGTACTGGAGAATACGGTTGCTAGTTGATTAGGTAGCGGATAGCGTATGACTTTTGCGCTAAATCCCTCCCTATAATAATTGCTTTTAATGAAGCGGCCCTTACTCCACTCATCATAAGCAGCTATCTAATGCTTTTGAAGAGATAAAAATCGTGGAACTTCTCTTGAGGCTATTATCAAGAAAAGTACCACAGCACTAGCGCATGACAGATACAGCAGTGAGAGGAAACCCATTCTCTATCATACCCCACTTCTCAATATCCCTAACTCTAATCCTCTTAGTTCTGCCAGTCCACGTAATCTACCAATGGCGGAATAGCCTGGATTAGTTTGTTTATGCAGGTCATCTAGCATCTGATGACCGTGGTCAGGACGGATCGCTATTTTTTTCCCTGAAGCACTTTGCACCTTCAGCAAAGCTTTCATGACAGCATACATATCCACATCTCCTTCTAAATGCGGCGCTTCATAGAAGTTGCCAAGAGCATCTTTTTTGGTAGCCCGCAGATGGACAAAGTTGATTCTGGCACCTAATTCCGTAACCATGGCTGGTAGATCATTATCTACTCTCGCCCCAAAAGAACCCGTACAAAAGCATACCCCATTGGCAGGTGAATCCACTGACGTAAGAATAGTTTTCGCATCAGCCAGTGTGCTCATGATTCTAGGTAATCCTAGGAGGGGAAAGGGTGGATCATCAGGATGTATGGCCATTTGCATATTACTGGCCTCCGCCACGGGAATGATCTCCTTCAGAAACTTAATAAGATTTTCCTTAAGCTGATGCGCATGAATGCCCTCATAGGTGGCTAAGACCTTTCTGAAGGTATCCAGAGAATCATTGCTTTCAACCGTTCCGCCAGGGAGACCTGCAATGATGTACTTAATAAGCTGCTCTTGATCTTGCTCACTCATGTGCGCGAACCGCCCTTCTGCAGCTGCCTGCTCCTCAGCAGTGTACTCCTTATGGGCATTCTCTCGCTTAAGGATAAACAACTCAAAGGCCATAAAGGCAGCTCTATCAAAGTATAACGCCTTGGCGCCGTCAGGCATAAGGTGATCTAAATCTGTCCTTACCCAGTCCATAACAGGCATGAAATTATACACAATGGTTTCTATGCCACAGCTGGAAAGGTTACGAATGCATGCTTTATAATTCTCTATG
Source organism: Bacteroidota bacterium (assembly GCA_039026975.1). Taxonomy (GTDB): domain Bacteria; phylum Bacteroidota; class Bacteroidia; order J057; family J057; genus JBCBKZ01. The sequence continues at coordinate 8,113 of JBCCLI010000196.1, forward strand.
TATTTCTGAAAATCTCCACTCCTCCTCTTGATATCCTCATGTACAGGCACACTCTCCACAATAGACCATACCAAGCCTGCTTCCTCAATGATGGCTTTTCTCTTCTGGATTTCAGCTACAGACCAACTCTCTCCATTGGGGATATGGTGTAGGGCACTTACCACATCCGTAGCCCCTGCTTGCCGTACATCTGACAGGCTGACGGGATCATCAGGCCCATACCATCTCCATGATTCTGTTAATTGTATCATACCTAACTATTGAATTCTGAATGTTCTCTCTAAAGATGACGTAATTCTTCTATCCATGACTTACAAAATATATGGAATCTACTATCTGAAGTAGGAAAAAAGGCCGCTTCTATCTAATTTAAAACTTATAAACAAACGCTAATTCACGTCAACACTAAAGTCATACAAATGAAAAGGAATACCGCTTTTTTGCTTTCCCTATTCCTGTGTTTGATGATTATTATTCCCAATCAGACACAAGCCCAAAGAAAGAAAAAACAGAAAGTAGAAGAACTCCCCACCCTCACCTATGAGGAATCCCTTTATGATGCCCTGGAATACAGACTGGTGGGACCCTTTAGAGGGGGAAGGTCTTGTGCTGTTACAGGTGTGAAGGGCATCCCCAACAGGTTTTATTTCGGATCTGCTGGAGGAGGAATCTGGAGAACAGATGATGGAGGTTCTACTTGGAAAAACGTATCAGACGGATTTTTCGGAGGGTCCATAGGAGCCATTGCCGTGGCAGAATCTGATCCCAATGTCATCTTTGTAGGAGGAGGGGAAAAAACCGTCAGAGGAAATGTCTCTTTCGGTTATGGAATCTGGAAGTCTACAGACGCCGGAAAAACCTGGACTAATATGGGGCTGAATGAGTCTCGGCATGTAGGTAGAATCCGCATCCATCCCCAGAACCCGAATGTAGTTTATGCTGCAGTCATGGGTGACCTCTTCAAGTCTTCTGAAGAAAGAGGCGTCTATAAGAGTACAGATGGTGGACAGAACTGGGAGAAAGTGCTGTTTGCAAATGAGGATGCGGGAGCAGTTGACTTACTGCTAGACCCTAATAATGCGAGGATAGTCTATGCTTCTACCTGGAGAATTAGGCGTACCCCTTACAGCCTGGACAGTGGCGGTGAAGGATCTGGCCTCTGGAAAAGTACGGACGGAGGAGAAAACTGGACTGAGCTGACAGATAATAAAGGGATGCCTAATACCCCTCACGGCATTATAGGCGTAGCCGTAGCTGCCGGAAACTCTGACAGAATATGGGCTCTCATAGAAGCCAAAGACGGAGGCGTATACCGCTCGGATGATGGAGGAGAAAACTGGAGTAGAATTAATGAAAGCAGGGCCCTACGCCAAAGGGCTTGGTATTATACCCGTATCATAGCTGATACCAAAGACCCTGAGGTAGTATATGTTATGAACGTAGACTACCAAAAGTCTACAGACGGAGGGAAGACCTTTAAAAATGCACGCGCACCCCATGGCGACCACCATACCCTTTGGGTAGCGCCTGAAGATCCCCAGAGAATGATCATAGGAGATGATGGTGGTGCACAGGTGAGCTTTGATGGTGGTGAGAATTGGTCTACTTACCATAACCAGCCTACCTCACAGTTTTACCGTGTTACTACGGATAACCACTTTCCCTATCGCATACTCGCTGCTCAGCAGGATAATTCTACTGTGAGAATAGCCCATAGAACAGGTAGTAGAAGCATAGGCGAAAGGGACTGGGAACCTTCTGCAGGAGGTGAGAGTGCCCACCTGGCTTCTCATCCTGAGAATCCAGAAATAGTATTTGGAGGGTCTTACGGCGGCTTCCTCACCATGGTAAATCATGAAACAGATGAGGTAAAAGCCGTCAATGTGTGGCCAGACAACCCTATGGGATATGGTGCAGAAGGCATGAAGTACCGCTTCCAGTGGAACTTCCCCATTTTCTTCTCTCCCCATGATCCTAATAAGCTGTACGTGGCCTCTAACCATTTACATGTCAGCTATGACATGGGCGCCAGTTGGGATATCATCAGCCCAGATCTTACCAGAAATGATTCTGCCAGACTCGTTTCTTCTGGTGGTCCTATTACCCAGGATAATACAGGCGTAGAATACTACTGTACCATCTTTGCTACTACTGAGTCTCAGTATGAGAAAGACCTGTTATGGGCTGGATCTGATGATGGACTTATGCATGTATCTACGGACGGTGGTAAGAACTGGGATAATGTTACCCCTTCTGACATGCCGGAATGGATGATGTTCAATAGCGTAGATCCTGATCCATTTGAGAAGGGAGCAGCGTTTGTGGCAGGGACTCGCTATAAGCTAGGCGATTATACTCCTTATCTCTACCATGTAACCAACTATGGAAAAAATTGGAGGAAGATTACCAGTGGGATAGAAAGAGAACATTTTACCCGTGTAGTCAGAGCTGACCCTGATAAGGAAGGCTTACTCTATGCAGGTACGGAGACAGGCATGTATATCTCCTTTGATGAAGGGAATAGTTGGAAGCCGTTCCAGTTAAACCTCCCTACTGTGCCCATTACTGACCTAACACTCAAGAATAAGAACCTGGTAGTAGCTACTCAGGGAAGATCTTTATGGATCATTGATGACCTGAGCCCCCTTCACCAGATGTCTGATAAAGTAGCTGAGGCAGATAAGTATCTCTTCATCCCACTTGACAGCTACCGGATGAGTGGCGGTTCCAGCTCACGTCCTAACTATAGAGAAGGGAAAAACCATCCCGGGGGCGTAATGACCTACTTTTATCTGGCAGAGGAGCCTGATTCTGCTGGTGTGCAGCTGGTATACCTAACAGAGTCAGGGGAAGAGATCAAAAGATTCTCCACTACTGCCAAAGAAAAGTCTGCTAAGCTGGAAGCCAAGAAAGGCATGAACTACTTCAACTGGAATATGCGCTATGCAGATGCAGAAAGCTTCAAGGGACTCATTATGTGGGCGGGGCAGCTGAGTGGCCCTAAAGCAGTTCCCGGAGTATATAGAGTGAGAATGGTAGCAGGAGCTGACTCCATGGAGCAGACCTTCAACATTCTTAAGGACCCCAGAACAGATGCCAGTATATCAGATATGCAAAAACAGTTTGACTTACTGATTAGTGTGAGGGACAAGCTTACTGAAACTCATCAGGCCATCAAAGACATCCGAGACCTGAAAGAGCAGATGGGTAGCTACACTGACCGTTTGAAGGAGGATGAGAATATGAAAGATGTGCTGGAAGAGGCAGAAGGCATAGAGGAGCGTATTTCTATGATAGAGAAAAACCTGTATCAGGTGAAAAACCGCTCCCGTCAAGACCCCCTCAACTACCCCATTAAGCTGAATAATAAGCTGGCACACTTATCCCGTCTGGTAGGGGTAGGAGATGGTGCCCCTACTCAGCAAGCTCAGGAGTTCTACCAGGAAGTAACGGAGAAGATAGATGAGCAGCTCAGCAGTTGGTATGAGGTCGTAGAAAATGA
>JBCCLI010000197.1:0-11611 GCA_039026975.1 Bacteroidota bacterium
CTGAAAGCCAAAGGAGGTAGTAACACTCAAGCAGGTAATCCCAAGGAACAGCAGATAGTTCATACAGATACGTCTCATACAGATACGTCTCATACAGCTAGATCTCATACAGATACATCTTCAGAGTAGATAGCCTACAGTAGCTATCCACAAGCTGAAGTTGCCATGCTATTACATCAATTGCTCAGCCCTTGTAGGTGCGGTGGGATAGGATAGGAGAAGGTCAGGGACTGTTGTGGGAATGGTGAGGCCTTAGGTTGGATTTTTTTGCTTTAGATGCATTCTCTGGGAAAAAGTGTAGTCTCTAGAGATACAAGCTGTCCCTCCATCACATGCATTCCAAAAATTTAATGCGTTAACACTTCTTGCCTAGGTGGGTATACATGTTAGCTGTCTGCTCCCTAAATCACGGTTAATAAACTGCTGTATGTCAATTTATAAGCTTCAGAAGAGCATAGTATGTCTACTTCTTGCCTTTAGTTCTCACGTCTTAGCAGCGGAGGAACAGGAACTCATTGTATTTTACCAGTCATCAGATGATCAGTTTCTGGAGAATACCTTGCCGCTCATAAAGGCTTATGCATCTGATAGATCTATAACCTTATATGAGAAAGGGATGGAGGAAGGGCTTCCTGAAGAAATTACCACCACACCTGCTATCATATACCAAAACGCCAAAGGAAGATCCATTTACGCGAGTAGATATATGGAATTCTCCACTATAGAGAATTTTATCCGAACAAGCCGGGTAGTTCCCCAGAGAAAGGTAGACATTCAGAGAGAAGATGTGTTTGTCTGGCAGAATGGTAGAGCGAACATTGTAGCACCCTTAAAAATAACAGATCCTCAAGGAAGGGTTCCATCTGGTTTGCAGCTTGAAGATTGGAAAGAGAAGGTCAACACCCTCCTGGCAGCGGGCTTTCAGAAATTCTCACGTAAAGAATCTGTCAACCTCAGTCGGACAGACAGGCTATTTTACCTGGACTTACATGCGTATTTCCAGAAAGATGGCAAGCTGTGGATGTCCATGGAAGTGTATTCTCAATACAGCTGTAAAGATCCTATTTACAGTAATTTTGGAGAATCTATAGAAGGCAGCTATGATAATGCATCTGCTTTACTGGCAAAAGTAGCAGAGGTATTTGAGCAGCAGGTATACCAAGCTATGACGGCTTCAAAGATAGGAGATGCCTTCTCTCCTGTGCCAGGAGGTGTGAGGAATAGCGGTTGGGAGGAACTAGGAATACCTCTACCTGAGCCTGATAAACAGAATGTAGATGCGTTGACAGAAATCCCTGAATTACCTAGTTCCTGGATGTTTGGCCAGGCCATGGAAGAGGACATTCCTATTGTGCAGTTCCGCTTCCGAGCGCCTTTAGACAGATACATAGGAGAGATTAAAAAAATAAGCGGAGAACTTAGTTGGGATGAAGGAACACAGCTTCTGAATGGAAGCTTTGTGGCGGATATGCAGAGCCTGACCATGGGGATGGAGAGCTTTGATTATAACGTACTGAATAAATATGTGAAAGCTTACCGTTTCCCGAATTCCTCTTTTGAGTTCAGTAGTCAGGTAGATGTGGAATCTATCGAATTTGGGGAGACGCTTCCCCTTTCAGTGAAGGGAACCTTTGAATTGATGCGAAAGAAGCAGGATGTACAAGTGGTAGCTCAGCTTACGCCCGTCTTGGGGGAGGAAGGAAATCCGCTCCTAATGGTAAGCGCCTCATTTGAACTAAATGTAGTAGATGACTTCAGAATTAAGGGGCCCGACGGTCCTGATCCTGCTAGAAAGATGATGGAATTTGATTTAAACTTTCTCATGAAAGCTGATCATCAGGTTTCAGCTAAACCATAGGGGTGATGAATTTGAATAATACTTTTTCCAGTGATACGTCGCCTTACATCGGCAATCCATATCAGCCCAGTGCAATCCATATCAGCCCAGTGCCATCCATATCAGCCCTATGCCGTCCGTATCAGTCCTTTGGACTTTTTCTGCAACCGCCCAAAAAGAAAGGGAAAACACTTATTTCCTCCCATGCGGCATACCAGCCGCCCAAGATCATTGGAGAGACGGCTAACCCACTGAGATAATGATTCGGTTTTACTTTGATTTTCAATAAACGACTTAACATATAAAATGATGAAAAACCTACGACCCATTTTCCTTAGCCTACTTGTAGCAGGGATATTATGTTCCTTTACTCAGATAGGAATTGTGAGTAGCGAGGATACCCCTGGAACTATCCAGGCTATAGGTAATGCTGGATCTGATCAGGTCTTTACCTTCACTAAGTGGAACTTTACTAAAGCCCAGCTTCCAGAAGAGAATATGGAGAATATCCAACTAGAGATAGAGATCAATACTTCCTCCCTATCCTGCGATTGGAAAGACCTGGAGAAAAATATTAAAAAGAAGAAGGATTATTTCTATGTAAAGAAGTTCCCCACAGCCAGCATTGCCATTGATGGAGCTACTAAAAATGAAGACGGTACTTATACTACGGAGGCTATGCTCAGCCTAAGGAACAAAGAAAAACCCGTCACTCTCACCTTTAATGTGTCAGAGGAGAAACCTTATCAGGTAAAAGGTGAAGGGATTATCCAAAGAAGACAGTTTGGCTTTAGCGGCAATGGCCCTAAGGATGAGGTACCTGTGAGTTTTGAGGTTACGCTACCGTTTTAAATAGGAGTCCTAAATGAATTCAGGGAGATCATTCAGGTCTCCTGATAGTATTTATGGATATAGGTTAGGCTCTCTACGCCACCTGCTCCGCCACATCTGTAGGAAGGTCTTCCAGGTCTATGGGTAATACGCGTGAGATGCCTCTTTCTTCCATGGTTACCCCGTAAATGACATTGGTTTGGGCCATGGTACGCTTGTTATGCGTGACTATGATGAACTGAGACATCTGAGCGAAGTCGCGGATGATGTTATTGAACTTGTCTATGTTAGCATCATCCAGTGGGGCGTCTACCTCATCGAACACACAGAAAGGCGCAGGCTTGATCAGGTAAATGGCAAATAGAAGGGCTACGGCCGTAAGCGTCTTTTCTCCACCGGAAAGCTGCTTGATGGTCAGGGGACGTTTCCCTTTAGGCTGAGCAATGATGTTGATCTCAGACTCCAACGGATTCTCAGGGTCCAGCAGTACCAAATCGCACTTATCTTCTTCCATGAAGAGGCTTCGGAATACCCGTTGAAAGTTATCCCTTACGGTAGTAAAGGTTTCCAGGAACTTCTCCTTAGCCGTCTGATCTATCTCTGCAATGGTGGTCAGGAGAGACTCTTTAGCTTCTAGCAAATCTTCCTTTTGGCCATTAATGAAGTCAAAGCGTTCCTTCATCTCATTGAAGGCTTCCACCGCCATAGGATTGATTTCTCCGAACCGTTGAACCTTGGCCCTGAGGTCTTGAACTTGTTGTTCTATTTTTTCCTGCTGGTAATTCTCAGGAAAATCTTCAAACAGGTCCTCTTCTCTTAGCTTACTGATGTCTATGTCAAACTCCACCCGCATACGCTCCCGTAGAGAGTTGAACTCCAGCTTGATTTCTGTCTGATTGCTTTCCAGTTGGCGCTGTTTCTCCAGCACTTCTTCTCGCTGGCGGCGTTCATGGGTTAGGTTTTCTTCTACTTCTGTCAGGTTATTCCGCGTCTGAGCCACTTGCTCTTCTATGATGCCTACCGTGGACTCCATACTCTTTTTCTGCTCATACATCTGAATGATATTGTCATCATCCTCCTGGTTAGAATGAATGATTTCGTCCATGTCTGCTGCCACTTTTTTGAGGTCTTCATTCAGCTTAGTCTGGTTATTGAGGTAGCGCTGGATCTGGCCATCTACCAATTGCAGCTCGTTAGCAAGCGCCTGAAACTGATTCTGTTGCTGAATAAGAGTGATGTGGGCCTGATTATAGGTCTGGGTGAGCGCTTCCAATGAATCCTGCGCACTCTCCATCTCATGCCTTCTGACTTCAAAGGAGCTTTTATTCTGGAGTAACTCTTCTTCCTTTTGCTTAATCAAAGGTTGGATTTCCGCTAACTCTTGTTCCAACTGCTTTTGCTGAGTAATTAAAGCATCAGAGCGTTGACCCACTCTGGAAATAAACTCCCTATACTCTTTTTCTCTGGATTGGAGAACAGATAAGTCGCGCTGCTTTTCCTGTAGCTGTTGGCTGAGGGAATCCAGTTCTTTTCTGTAGGATACCTGCTTACGCTCAAGAAGCTTCTGCTGCAGTTTCTCCAGTAAGGTCTTCTCCTCTGTTAGTTTCTTTTGAAGCTTACTGATATCCTTATCCAGCTTATCCAGGTTCTTAGCTCTCCCCAGGCGTTTTCCTTCAAACAGTCCTAGGGATCCTCCACTCATGATGTACTTTCTCCGGCTAAGATTCCCTGTTTGGGTCAGAAAAATACTTCCTTCTTCAATATCATCTGGGATCAACCTTTCTTCAGGAACCAGATAGACATTATCTAATAGGTAGGCAGCCAGCTTTTTATAGGGTTGGGCTACATCTACCACATCCATGGCTGCCTGCGCCTGGGTGAAGAGTAAGGGAGTAGAGGGTTTATAATTATCTAGTTCTTCTAGCACAAAGAAGTTAGCCCTTCCCTTAGCGGCATCTGCCAGTAGATGTACGGCTAGGGCAGCATCTTTGCGGGTGGGGACTATATAATAGCTCAGGTATGTATCCAGATAATTCTCCAGGGCTACCTTGTATTCTTCCGGACAGCTAAAGATGTCTGACAGAAGGGGGGCATTCTTAATCCATTGAGCATTCTTTTTCAGGAATTTTACACTCTCAGGAAAGCCCTCTAAGTTTTCTACCAAGCTCTTGGTGAGGTTAAACTCATTCTGTCGTGCGTCAAGCAGGCGATTACTCTTGTATACCTGGTCTTTAGCTTGGGTGAGGAGTAGTTCTGTCTCTTCTATATTTTTCTGATGGGAGTCTGATTTTTCTCGGAGCTCCTGAACCTGTTTTTCCAGAGAAGAGGTAATCTCGTGTAGGGATTCTGACTTCTCAGTAAAAGCATCCAGGTCTTCAGAGCGTTGGTTTCTGTCTTCCTCTGCACGCTGTAATTCTCCCTTCAAGCTCTCATGCTGGACCAGCTTGATCTCCTTGTCCCTGTTGAGTTGCTGGACTTCTGTAGTAAGCGAATTTACCTGCTCTTGTAGAGACTGGAAGAGGGTTTTCTGTTCCTCAAATACTTTTCTGGCTTGCTCTGTCTGAGCTTTTAGGTTGCCTTCTTCCTGCTCATGCCTGCTTAGGGTTTCCCGCTGTATGTTGACTTTGCTGGAAAGCTCATCATGAAGGGACTCATTCTCAGACTTTTGTTTTTGTTCCGTTTGTAGTTGGTCCTGCAGTGAGACTTCTCTTTGCCGTAGAAACTTTAGACGTTCATTCTTAATAGACTTTTGGGTTTCTACTGACTGTATTTTGCGGGTATGCTGGTGTAGCTGTTCACGGGCGGAACCTAGCCTGTCCTCATGGTCTAGTTGTATCTTCTTGAGGTCTAGCATACGAGCCTCCTGCTGTGCCAGAGAGCTCTGATGGGCCAGCAGCTTATCTGCTAAATTTTTAGAGAGAATTTCTATCTGTTTCTGCTTCTCCCGTATAGTGCCCATAGTGAGGTAGGCATATTGGGAGCTAGTCAATCTGTACTGCTCTTTGATCTCAAAATACTTCTGTGTACGTCTTGCTTGTCTCTCAAGGGTCTTCAGGTTTTTCTCTATCTCAAACAGTAGGTCTTCCACCCTTTCCAGGTCTGCATCTGTATCCTGTAATTTTTTGAGGGTTTGTCGCTTTCTGATTTTGTATTTAGAAATTCCAGCCGCCTCCTCAAAAAACTTCCTCCGTTCATTGTCTTTATTCGTGAGAATTTCATCCACCATTTTCAGTTCTATGATGGCATAGGAGTCAGAACTGACCCCAGTATCCATAAACAGGCTATGGATGTCTTTTAGGCGGCAGCTTACCCCATTTATCTGGTATTCACTTTCGCCACTCCTATATAGCTTTCGGGTAATGGTTACGGTAGTGTATTCAGTGGGGAGGAGATTCTTAGTATTTTCAAAGGTAAGAGAGACTTCTGCAAAGTTTCCTTTTCGCTTTTTCTGGGTCCCGTTAAAGATGATATTCTCCATCTTATCAGAGCGTAGGTTACCCGTTTTTTGTTCTCCCAGTACCCAGCGAATAGAGTCCACTACATTGGATTTCCCGCAACCATTTGGGCCCACAATCCCGGTAATTCCACCGTCAAATACGAATTTTGTACGCTCGGCAAAACTCTTAAACCCCAGTATTTCCAGACTTTTCAGTAACATCTTGTTTGTGTAAACTAAGGGAAATCAGTAGTTTAGGACTTGTATCTCTCGAAAAAACAATTAGAAATTGATCTCTGGAATTTATATTCTATGTGCCATTGTAGGGGCGGCAGTGATCTTCCTGCTTGTGCTTCGTATCCGATATAATACCCTTAAAAGTGGTTCCAAAGATAAGAAGCGGATCATACAACGCATAATAAAAGTGGATAAGTCAGTTCCGCAGGAGGAAGCTTTTCTTCCTGGGAGTAGGGCAGGGGGGAGTTCACATGCCTACGAGGATGTGATGGAACAGGGGCTATCTGTAGAAAGACTTAAGCCTGATAAAAAAAGATTTAGTAAATTAGGGACTAGGGAAGAAATCAAACGTGCTTTTTTATTAGATGAATTACTGAGGAGAAAGGTACGTTAAACGTAAATAACCTTGGGAGCGAATTCTGCGTAGCAGTATATAGAGAAAATACGTGTATGAAGAAAGTTCAAGCTAAGGTGGTCTATCAGGATATTTCTGGTGGATTCTGGGGAATAGAAACTCAATCTGGTGAGAAGTTACAACCAGACTCTGACATACCTGCCAAATTTAAGAAAGACGGATTAGCAGTAGAGGTTTCTTATAAGCCTTCTTCTGCATTCAGTATTTTCATGTGGGGTAAGAGCGTGGAGGTATTAAACATTTCAAAAGCCTGAGATACTTATTTATTTAGCCGTTCCAACAACGGCTATTATTTTTTGGGAGAAGATTAAGAAGAAGATATGGTTCAGATCGTGATCAGTTCAGTGTTAGTAGCTCTCGCCTTTCTGGTATTTGGTAGGGGGATGGTCAAGAAGTCGAAGGGAAAACGTTTTAATCCACTTCCAGCTTTTGCCCTTCTGCTTGTAGCCTTAAGTTATCCTTTTCTGTTTGGAGAAGGTACCTTACTAGCTAGGTTGGGGACCATGTTATTAGCGGTGGGGATAGGGATGAGCGTAGATGCCATTTATCTAGCTGCTAATAAAGAGAACGCGAAGCTGTTCCTGGTGCCTGGTATCCTGGCCCTCATTATGGCAGGCTTTATTAATGTGATAGGGTACTTTGCTAATCAGGTGAGTTGCGTATTTACAGACCAACCGGAAAGAGTTACGCTGCTTGTAGAGCTAGGGCCTGATGATGAAATAAATGAAGTAAGATCTATTCTCAAGAAATATAATGCTGATTATACACCTGCGTTCCCTCAAGTAGACCTAACAGAAAATGAAGATCTGGCCCAGGTTTTTTATGTGCAGGTGGATTCCCTCTTCCATGAGCCTTTAATGAAAGAGCTGAAGCATGATGTAGAAAATATAGATCATGTAGAGATCAACCACGGAGTTGAGTTATTTAAACCACAACCCATTACTGCCAACAAAAAGGGGAGTACTTTTCTCGCGAATGATCCTTATTTGGAACAGCAATGGTATGCTACCAGCTTGAGATATAATGAAGCATATGCTTTCTTAAAAGATAAGAAACCCACCCAAAAAATAAAGTTAGCCATAGTAGATACAGGCGTAGATGGCGTACATGAAGACCTATCAGGTGTTTTTGAGAAAAGTCCTGGGAATAAGGATAGCCATGGCCATGGGACGCACTGTGCAGGGATAGCAGCCGGAGTTACCAACAACCAACTAGGAATAGGCTCTCTTAACTGGGAAGGAAAGTTTATCACCCTTACAGGATATCCTGCCTTGGATGCTTCTGGAAGAGGAACTGATAGGACAGTAGCTAATGCCATCATCAATGCAGCTGAAGGAGGCGCAGATGTAATTTCTATGTCCCTGGGAGGTTTTCATCCACGTCCGCCCAAGGTTCAGGTAGACGCTATCAAGTACGCACGTAAGCTGGGAGCCATTGTGATAGTGGCAGCAGGTAACAGTAATGATGATGCGAGAAGATATTCTCCAGCTAATATAGAAGGGGTAATCGTAGTGGCTGCCATGAATGAGAACTTGGATAAAGCCCCATTCTCCAATGTAAATACTAAGCTTAAGATGCCCATTGCTGCGCCTGGTGTAAACATAATGTCATCATTCCCTGGAGGAGAATATCGTTCCTTCAGTGGTACCTCTATGGCTACGCCTCTAGTAGCAGGCATAGTAGGTATGATGAAGTCTTTTCAACCTGATCTGACTACTGAGCAGGTCTATAAACTACTAAAAGACACGGGGAAGGAAGTAAATGATTCCGGTAAAACAGGAAGAGTAGTTCAGCCAGTAGAAGTCCTTCAGGCAGTCTCTGCTAATCTGTAGAAGCGTCTGCCCCAATTCTTTTCAAGAATCCTTTCATTCCTGGATATACCTCTGGGTACCCCTTTAGTTTGGTGGTAATGTAAGCGTCATGGGTGGTTAAGTCCCTGATGTAGAAGTAATACCTAAACTGGGTATACCTATTGGTGAACATCTTGTTGGCAGACTTATACTTGATATAGGAAGGAATCATGGCTTCGCGTTGTGCATGAGACATCTGCTTAGGCATAAGCACCATATCCATGAAGTATTTGTATCCTTTGGCTACCATACCTTCCACTTCCTGTAGCGTGATGAGCTGATAAGTAAAAGGATAGCTTTTCAAAGCAATATCATTAATGGTGGTATTCCCGATCTTGGCCTGCTTATTTACGGCTATCACAAACTTTCTTTTTTCTCCTTCCATCGCTTCCTCGGGATCCAGAAAGTCAAACCTGGGAATCAGGAGCGTCTCTTCAGAAATATCATCAGGTACCCCTTCATAGATTTGTTCCACAGGGGCTTGCCCAGAAAGTAGATATATAGAAAGTAGGAATATGCAAGTAATGGATAATGACCTCATAAACTTTTTACAGAAAGGTAGGAGAATAGGATAAGGATTCTAGTTGAAAAGAAATCATGCCCTGACAGCAGTGTATTTACTTCAGGTAAGCAATAGTAGCTCCATTTCCATATTTAGCAGGATCAGCATTCTCAAACCTACTTACCTGCTCCTCAAATTCTAACATTTTCCTTATTTCTTTTCGGAGAACTCCTTCCCCTACGCCATGGATGAACACTAGAGAAGCACAATGGTCCATGATGGCTTGAGAGATAGCTCTTTCGGCATGCTGTAGCTGAATTTTGAGCATCTCCGAGGGAGCCATTTTATGCGGCCTGGAAACTAATTCTTCTATGTGTAGATCTACCTCTTTGGTTTTCCTGGTAGGTAGGTCCATCTTTTTGAAGCTTACGCCTTCTACTTTAAGGGTCTCTTCTATGATAGAGATCTTTTTCCGTAGGGAGAAATCCCATCCTTTTTTAGCCACTGGAGAAAGGAATCTGGTAGGGTTCTTTAGGCTGTTTTTATTCCATGGGATTTGTTGAATTTCCAGCTGATGGGGATATCCTGGGCCTGGTTTAAAGGATAGAAGCTGGAAGTAGAACTCTTTGGTACGCGTAATTTGGTCCAGGCTTAGGGTGCCTAGTAATGTTATCTGCTGAGATTTCAGCAGGCCATGGGCAGTCCCCTGATGCTTAGACTTCCACTTTATATAGCAGGTGAAAAGGATATCTACTGGTTCAGGATTGAAGAGAGACACTTGATACTGGGTGGCATCTTCCTCTGGACAAATGATCAGGCTCAGCTCAAATAAATTATGGGCAGAAGACCTACTGACGGTAGACGTATTCTCCTGCTCAGGTTTTTGGTAGTGTTTCTCCTCTTCCGCTACGGGGATAACCTCAGAAATATGCACTTCTATGGGAAAATCATCTCCCAAGTCTACCTCTACATGATGCTGATCTAACAGACTAGAAATGACCCCTTCTCCAGATTCATGGAGAAATCGCACGCGTTGACCTACTCTAAATTGCATGTAAGAATTTTCAGTTTTTATGAGGACAAATATAGCACAGATTCATGCATTAGGCAGGTCATTTAGTCCATTAGTCAATGAAAGCCATCTGATAAGGTTAAGATCCCTATACTTTCCCTCTATTTTTGTAACTTAAAAGGGAAATCAAGGCTATTCTTACTGATCCAAGACCTATGATTGTAGCCCATAGCTAACTCCAGTCTATCCGATATGAACAAACTTCTACGCCTACTGATAGGACTTACAGTACTATTTTCCTCCCAGTATGTATGCGCACAGGCCATCATCCAGAAGGAGAAGCTCAAGTATTTCCCACAAAAGAATGAACGCTATCCCTATGCAGGCATAGAATACGATAATGAACTTGCCTATGTCATGCATAAGCCGGTTTTACATCTGTCTCCCTCTTCATTTCTAACTATATGGCCACCTGAAAATAAATCCAGTAGACATAGACTTATTAGGAAGTATAACCTATTACTGGAAATAGGATGGGAGTGCCTATTTAAAATGGAGTATGAGGAGGAAATTCTCAGTATGAATAAGGCAGATACTTTCGCAGTGGTGCTGAGTACCTTCTATGATAGATCAGTCAAGCAGCAGCTAGTCAAGGCAAGGTATGTAGGCCTGGAAAGTGGGTTGATACAAAAAGAGGAAATTCTCTTTGTAGCGCCGGAGGCAAGATCTGATAATGTCATTCACTTTTCCATGAGTGCAGATTCTTCCCGCTACCTGCTGTATTACTATGATATGGCTGCCAAGAAGAAGCGCGCCTACATAAACTATGATTTTCTACTTACCAATGAATACCTGGGACATAGGGTACTTAAAACGGATATAGTCCCCTTTGCTGTCTTTGATCATAACTTTGAGCGGGTATATGGAGATACCCTGGAGATTAACCTTGAAAGAAGTAAAAGAGCGTACGGCCTGGGCTTGCAGATAGATATGATGGGAAATGTGTATACCACCATATTTGAAAAGCCTACCCATCTTTCTATAGTACAGTTTAGTGCTAGCAGCAGAGAACAGAAAGAACTTACCTACTATGACTTCCCTGATTACTGGAAGGAAAATGACATATACCTCACCCACATGCCTGGAATCATAGGAGAAAATGGGCATGTATACCTAGCTATTTCTGATAGAGAAAAGGCAAGAGGGAACTGGCATACGTTTGGATTCAAGGTGTTAGACTTTGATTTCATCAAGGAAGAAGTCAACACCAAGCGGAATGTTAGAACTAACTCTACCGTCCATATACAGGTCTCCAAAGCCAGAGAAAAGTATGGGCTTAAGCCCGCCAAACGCTTTGATAAGTATATGATTCTTGATATCAGGATGATGCAGGATCAAAGCATGTGGCTGATTACGCAGAAGGTAGAGGAAGAGAGACTGGTGTCTTCTTTTTCAGGTACGTCGGGATTTCTCCCTAAAATGGGAATGCAC
>JBCCLI010000198.1:0-11556 GCA_039026975.1 Bacteroidota bacterium
ATATATTCTATAAAATAAATTAAAATGGATTGTTTTTGTGTGAGTGTATGTCTGAAATAGAGTAAACGCGCTCACATTTCTCAAAAAGTATGACATACTTATGTTTTTAGCCGTAAGAAATCTTTTTGGGGGGATCAGATATAGGCTGGTATCACAATTTCCTATAAATACTTATGGAAAGACTATCTCCACAAATTATTCTCAGAGAAGTAAAATGGGTAAAGGTAGAAACCCAGACCTATTAAAAAAGAGTACATCTAGCCAACATATGCGGACAATTCTCATGAAGTAATTCCCCCCTTTCCTTTTGTCTAGGGTGAGAGGCCCGGAGAGAGTTTCCTTCAAGGAATGGATACCCTTTATACAGTTCGTTATCCGGGTATTTCTTTTACAGAAAGGATACCAATTTTTTCATGTAATCACTTTTGTAAACTACTGTCGATTCAGATGGCTTTTAGGCTAGAACAGCTACGAGCTCATCATACATCAGATTGAGTAAAGCCCTATTCATACCCTTACTACACATAGAAATCAGGTGAGAATAAGGAATCCTTACTCCCACCTGATTTTCAGCTTTGTTTATGATCAAATGATACTACCCTTTTCATGGGTATTTATGCTATTCAATCATAAGTCTGTTTATTTTTACAACGCCATTTAATGATGTTCTAACCCAGTACATTCCTGTTGACAAGCCAGAAATATTGAGTTCATGCCTTTGATCATAGCTTTCCTTATCACACTTAGCTACTAGTACTCTTCTTCCGTGAACATCAATTACCTCTGTATTTACCCTTCCCATCTCAGTACCAAGGAGGAATACATTTGTACGCAATGATGTTCTGTTAGGTAATAAAGATACCTCAAATGTAATCAGGTTATCTGCCAAAGACCCGAAACTTTGTTGAGGAGCAGGGGAATCACATAACGTTTCTTCCTGGCTTAAGTCTTGAGCAAACCACTGACTTACTGCTTCATTATATAATATTATTCTATCAATAGCATGGCCTTGAGACCTACCAGATATCTCCATATTGTATATCCCGGGGAAGTCAAATCGAACGTATATACTGTGAGCATCATGATCACTTGTAAAGGCTCCCCAGAACCAAGTATTCGCCTCATTCATAAAAAGCTTAAACCATCCATCAGAACCTGATCCATTTGGATTTGGGGTCTTACCGCTACCTTTTGGATATACTGTACTACCATCTGATTTTTGTCCAAAAAAATCATCTGCATCGTCAAATCTTAACCAGCTATCGTTATGCTCAGTAGGATTCGCCCCCGTGGCTATTCTACTTCTCCAATTCATACGATAAGTCCCCGGATTATTAATCTGAATTTTATAGGTGATCAAACCATTCCCGGGAGTACCAAACGAGTTATTCCCATCCCATTTTATATATCCATTTCCTGTATAACCCGGAATATCGGTCTCTAGCACCCATCCGTCTGCCAGCTGTGTTCTCTCAGCCTCCAGGACCACTAGTCCATTTTCTTCGTTAAAGACAGCTTGGCATCCTGGTACTTCTTCGAATAGAGTGAACGAAATATTAGTAGAATTTCCTTGATCTCCATCGTCATCTTCCGCTATTGCATATATATAATAAGATCCGCTCTGGATATTAGCTATCGTTAGTACGTATGGAGGAGCGTTATCTACCTGTAGCAGATTATTTCCATTATAGAAACTGACCTTGCTGATAGTACCATCTACATCCAGGGCTGTAGCTGTAAAGGTGACATCATCTCCTATAGATATGGATGATGAAGCCTTACTGGAGACCACACTGACTGATGGGGGATTGTTGGACTGATTTCCAGTATCATTTCCATTAGAAATGGTAAAGTTTACTTCCTTTTTTACCCCCTCTGTACCCCCTGCGCCACCTGATGAATACGGTATGGCTACTAGTGAATAGTTACCTGCTTCTGCATCCCATGGGCTAAAATTACCGCCAGAGTCGCCAAATAAGGCATAAGGTGCTTTTCCTTCTGTCCTACTAAAGTCTTCTTGCCCGGTCAGATCCATCTTGATGCTTTTTATGGGGAATGAACAGGCATTTCCTTCTGCACGTATGGCAATATCATGATCTATATCTCCCAAGTATATAGTCATCCCATCTATTATCTCAAATGCGTCCTCATTAGTTTCTGCATTTACTATTATAAGTTGTGAGACTTCAGAAACTGTACAAACAGGCTGACAATCAGCTACTGTAACTTGATACGTAATTAGACAGCCTTGTCCACCTCCTAAGGTCAAAGTATACACACCAGCCTGACTCACAACTATATTCTCATTACTAGATTGGAATCCTCCTGGACCACTCCATGAAAGTGTAGTGTATCCGTTAACAGTACTATTAATATTAGCTACCCCACTAGTACAGTCCAGCGTAACTGAGGAAGGAATACTAACCGAGGGATTAAAAAGCTCCTGACTAACAATTACCTGGTCTGAGTTAGTACATCCAGTAGAATTAGTAAAGGTTACTGTATAACTTCCTACCTCAGTAATAGTAACATTTGGACCAGATTCAGTAAATCCTCCTGGCCCTGTCCAGTTAAATGTCCCGCCTTCTGAAGCAGTAGCACTTAACACAGTGGTAGGCTGCCCACAGCTTAATTGGATATCCTCCCCTGCATTTACTGTAGGCACGCCATTCTCACATGGATCAGATTCCTGATCTATAATGGTAAAGTTTATTTGTTTTGGTGTACCTGCTGTTCCTTTGGCCCCTTTTTGGCTATAGGCAATAGCTGTCAATGTATATGATCCTATGGGAAGGGTAATATTAGCATAGTTGCCACCACTATCTCCACCTAATGCATATGGCGCTACTCCTTCTACTCTTGTCAGGTTTAGAGGGCCCTCTAAGTTTAGGAATACACTTTCCACGGTAAAAGATGGATCATTAGAAAGCTTAGCTACTATGTTAAGAGGGTTTGGATACGTACTAAGATTGATCACTCCTCCATCCTCTATAGCTATTAACTCCTGGTTACTAATGGAATTTACCAGCACTAGATTTGCAATCTCTGAGACAGCTTTTCCTTCCAGAATAGTGACATTTCCTAAGGGCTGTATACACTCCTCATTTTCCCAACTTACCCAAAGGTCATATGTATCGGGAGAAAGATTATTTATAGTAAATGAACCAGCATCATCTGAAATACTGTAAGGAAAGGTAGCTCCCCCATCTAGGCTAAACAGTAACTGTTCCCTAATACCTCCATTATCAGCATCATCTGGGAATGTAAAAGTTATACTTCCATCATCCGCACCGGTAATACTTACATCTTCTTTAACAAAACTCGCAAAGGGAATATCTGTCCCTGTACATGAAGTAGTAAGCTGTGCTTTCAACTCTACTGTTTCACTCTTTCCATCTCCATATTCAATGATTAAATCCGCATCAGTATTCCCCTGGAAGGTGCTTTCTAGGGTCAAAAATATAGGGATGGAAGTATTAGGCTGTAGAAGGAAATTTTTTGTGACATGATCCCCCAAACTAAAACTACCTGCATCAGCCCCGCTAACTAATATATTCTTAACAAATATCCCTGTATTTCCATTTATTGCTGTTAATAATATCTCTTTAGTTTCACCAGGGCTCATACTCACAGAAGCAGGAAGCTGTAGATCACTCCCTACATTTTGAATACCTACAGGATTATTTTCCCCAAACACTTCCATATTGGTTTGATTGCCCCCTCCTTGTTTAGGAGAACCAGCCGTAATAAATATTCCTTCTCCACTAACTAAAGCTTGGGTTCCGTGCCTGGGAGAGAGCATATCAGGCAGGTTTCTCCATTGATTTGTAGTGGGATTATATGCCTCAGTTGTAGCATAGGCCTGACCATTTCCCTCCCCTCCTACTACAATAATCTCATCATTAAAAGCAACAGAGCTTGTACCAGCTCTTGGAGTTGGAAGATCAGATACTGTTGACCACTGATTCGTTTCAAAGTCATATACATCAATTTCTGCCACTAGAGGAGAAAATACACCTCCTAGTCCCCCACTTAATCTTCCCCCACTCAAGTATAGTTTATTATCAACTATAACTGAGTGGAAGTGGTCTCTTTGATGTGGGGCATCCTGAAGCTGAGTCCATTCTCCGGTAGCTGGATCATACACATCAAACCAGGAGACATACCCTCCATCATGTCCATCTGTATTTCCTCCTACAATGTAAAACTTGTTATCGTGTAGAGCTATCCCAGGCCCTCCCCTACGTCTTGTTTCAGGAATCTCTCCTCCTTGTATCCATTCGTCATTGGTGGGATCATACATATGTATGTGATCCGCAGGTAGCTCATTTGGGAAGTTATTATTGACAAAAGCACAAATCACCCAAATAAGTCCTTCATGCTCTACGGCTTGAAAGTGGTTAAATGGTTTAGGTGCTGATGCTACTTTATCCCAAGTACTAGTAAATATGTTGTACCTCTCCATTATTTGAGGGCTTTCTCTGCCACCAAGCATATAAAAGTTAGTTCCAGTTTGGATAAAGGAGCATTCATGCCTGGCAATATGATCATTTGTTGTAGGTACGGAAGTCCAGGTGGCCAGCGGATCATGAGATACACTATCTCCTTCCTCGTTAGTAAGAATCTCTATGCCACATATAAGTGGATTTTCAACTACATGAATAAACTCTATCTCAAGTAAGTTAGAGATTGTAGTTACCGGAACTTCAAATACCTTTCCTATCTTGTGGCCAGGATCAGCTGAGAGGTCTATATTAGTTAATGAGCCTATTTGGTTACCATTTATTTCAACATTGAATATACGTTTTCCAGGCTCAGCCGTACCTATATAGGCATTTCTCATATACAAGCGAACTAGGTAGTCTCCTTGATTCCCTACATCAAAAGTATACTTAAGTTCTTCACCTGAGGAAAAGTCGAACCTTTCTGTAGCAAATACCTCGAAAGGTGTGCTATTGGTTATCTCTTTGGGGGTTTTTGGATCCCAGGAGTCTGCCGCCCCAGCATACTTATTCCCGGTATTTACTTCAAACTTATTCTCACCCAGCGTAGCCCCATCATCAGATACCCATCCCATATACCCATCTAAAGAAGGTAGATTAGGACCACCAGCATTAACTCTAAATAGGGGTAGATTCTTAGCTTCGGAGGGGATAGAGTCCGTTTCGCTTAAAATTTCAATTCCACTTACTACGGGATTTTGTACATAATGTATAAATTCTAACTCAATGAGATTATCAGGAGTAGTCACATCTACTTCAATAAATGTAGCTGTCTTAAACCCAACTAGGGAATTCAAGTCAATATCCTTTAGAGATGGAAAAATACTACCATCCATTACTACGGTGAATACCCTGCTGCCTGGCTCAGATGTACCTATGTACCCTTCTCTTAAGTAGAGCCTTACTCTATAATTCCCAGCCTCCTCTACATCAAAGGTATACTTCATCTCCTCTCCAGAACTAAAATCAAATCTTTCTGTATTAAAGATGGAAAAAGGGGTACGGCTTTGAATATTAGATGAAACATTTGGCCCCCACACATTCGCTGGAGATTCATAGGTGCTACCTGTATTGACAGTGAATCTATTTATATCCAGGGTGGCGTTGATGTCTGAAACCCAGGCTATTCCCCCATCTACTGATGGAATTGTAGGGCCTCCAGCATTGACTCTGAAGATGGCACTTAGATCAGCAGGAATCAAATCAGAAAATACATTTAGATAATCCCAGTTAGAAGCAAATCCGTCCTCTTCATCTGCTGTCCCAATTATTCCTACTGCTAAGGGGAAGGCAGGATTTTGAACAGCAGATAATAATTTTCCACTCAGAAAAATTGGATTACCAATAGTGTTTTTAGTAGGTGAGCCATCCTTTGCATAGGCCATTTGTGCAGTACCAGCAACTGGGTCTATAATAAAATATAAGTCCAGTGTTGTAAATCCGGATCCAATAGTAGCTGTTGGAAGCCCGGCTGTAGAAGAGCCTGCTACTTCCCCGGCAACCACTAACGTATTCCCACTTAGGACTAGCTTAAGATAGTCATCCTGAAATCCATCTCCTATAAAGATGCCCTGAGATTCAGTTGGACTGTGGCTATAAAAAGGAGCTATCATCCTTCCGTTTACGATAAACGTATTTGTATTTTCATCTACATTCACCCCATACTGAAAGGCTTTTTCTTGGTTGTTAGAAAATGCATCTCCCTCTGTATGATAAATAGTCATTCCGCCAACAGCTCCTCCAAGAATATCATCTGAGTCTGTGGTAGTAGCACCCGGATCATCTAACCAGTCCAAGTAATTTGGACCGTTTGCACCATTATTCATAAGGCCTGTCAATCCTAAACCCAGATAGCCTTTCAAGAGTAGCTGATCTGAAAATAGCTCATTAGTTACAGGTAAATCGAAAGGAGATCCTAATTGAAAAGGATCAGCTGAGTCAGCAATTCCATCTCCGTCATCATCAGGATCATTTAGATTCGAAATTTTGTCATTATCAAAATCATCTGGCTTGGAGGCTGGAAAGCAGATATTTGTTCCATTATCAATCTCATCTTGATTTGTGTATCCATCCAGGTCATTATCTGCATTAGGATCATATCCATTTTCACCTGGTAGTATACAAACAATGCCATCCTTAGGTTCGAAAACATTTATTTCTCCATTAAAGCTGGCAACCCAAATAGTCCCAGGAAAGACATCATCATCTCCATTACAAGTTATTCCTAATGCATTTCCACCAAATCCAGTTATCCAATCTGCTGTAAAGTTTGAGATACTCCCATCCGTATTTAATTCCACCCTATGAAGTCTACCTCCTTTATTATTTCCAGCTATCAGATTTCCTTTCATTTGTCCACCAAAGGTGCTGGCTGTAT
Source organism: Bacteroidota bacterium (assembly GCA_039026975.1). Classification (GTDB taxonomy): domain Bacteria; phylum Bacteroidota; class Bacteroidia; order J057; family J057; genus JBCBKZ01. The sequence goes on from JBCCLI010000198.1 coordinate 6,880, forward strand.
ATTCATCTATCCCATTTGTATTGTTTGGCCAGATTAATACATTTTGATCATTAGGTCCATCAGGATTATTTTTAGTAGGGTTCCTGAAATCTCCTTCTTTTACATTTGCAAGGGAAGCAGGATATGGAGGCCAATCGGCAGGTAGGGATTTTTGGGAGAAATCTACGCTAGTTGGAGATAGTATTTGGGTCCGAAACCAATCATCCGTATAGCCATTATTGTTACTATCCCCAGGGTCAGAAGAATGAGTCCCTTTAGTGAATAGTCCAGCTCCATTGGGATTAGACCTTGTAGGGTTTGGATGACCGCCGTAATAGCTACCAAAAACATAGTTTTGAAGGTCATTGGTAACCAGCTCTAAATGATCCTGATTGTCCACAGGCTCTTCATTGTTATCAATAGCATCACTACCTGGTTCTCCAGGTCTATAATTATTAGTAGCATTACCTCCTAATCCTTCATTTTCAGGAAAACCACCCCATCCTTCGTTGGCACCATTTTCCGCAATATATATGGCATCATTTTCTGTTACTACTAAATCGTAACAATTTCTAAATCCTGGAGAGAGAATTTTAACTGGACCAGCAGGATCATATTTCGCTTGATTCAATCCATCATTTCCCCCCCAAGGATCATGTATGTCAATCCCATTGTAGCCCGCTTGACTAGGATCTTCAATTCCATTCAGGTTAGCTCTAGTGGGATCATCTAAAGTGGGTAGATCATAAACATATTTTCTTCCTGATTCCGGATCCGTTTTTACACCTAGTGATTCGATTTGGTTCAGATCAATTGCCAATATAGCGGCAGATAGCGCATACTCATTTGCCCAGGCAAAATTAATACTAGGAGACCCGGCATTGGTATGGCCGCCTTGTGCTAAGAGTAAGTGCGGAACTGAATTAATGATAGCATATTCAAGTCCATGAGGACCATGATTCTCTTCAGACCTGGGGAGTCCTCGAACTATATCTACAGCTTCCCATACATTACCATTCCAAGACAGCTTTGTGATGATTCCAGAATTTGTATCCAAATCTTTATCTCCGCTCGGTCCTCCAACTCGTGGATCACTTGATGAAGCGTAAATAATGGGATTTTCTGATGTTCCTAGAACGTATAAAGCGGTACACTGCCGCTGATCTGCATTTGTAGATGTACCGTCATCTTGATGATTAGGAATGGTATTAACCAAGCTAATAGTTTCGGAACTAGTAACCACGTAGTTATCCGTTGCTACTTTTTGAATACTCAGCGCGTATATATTCCCATATCTTTCTGCTACATACAGCCTACCGTCAGGTCCAAATTGGAGGAAAGTAGATGCGCCCACATCCACCAGCTCATTCAGATCAAGCTTACTTCCACTAAAAGATATGACCTGACTATACCCCACATTAGATATGAAAATACAGATAATAAGCAGCAAGTGGTGCATCTTAACCCTAGTCTGTAAGTAAAAAAGGAACATATTTATTACAGGAATTATTTATTCGTAAATTTTTATAAAAAAATTGTCCATTTTATTGAAACAATAAACACATATAAAATGTGCCGGTAAGGATTCTGTTAAATCATTTACTGATGAAACAGGTCCAGGATTACAGATGACTTTAATTTTTTTTCTTTATCTGAGAATTAAAGCATTATTTGTAGTCAACCTACCCTTTCAGGGAATCACATGATTACCTGCTATACTAAGAGTGGTAGCAATACATTCTTTGATCTTCTCGTTTGCGTATCTCCAATTCAGATTTTTATCAAATTTTTCTCTACTAGAAATGACTAATTTCTGATATTTCTCCTTATCAGTAAAAATTTCATAAATTACCTTTGCATAAGCTTCTCCATTCGCATCATATGGCAGCTTATAGCCATTTACTCCATCCTCTACTGCACTAGGAATCCCCCCCGTATGAGTAGTAATCGACGGAATTCCAAAAGCACTTGCTTCACAGAAGACAATTCCAAAGCATTCAGCTCTGCTTGGAAGCAACAAAAAATGAGTGCGATGTAAAAGCTCTAAAAACGCTTGATACTCTTTCTCATTGTTCTTATTTAAGAAGGGTATAACGTTTAAATCAGGATGCTGAAACTCAGGTGAAGGAATACAGCCACAGACAGTTAAGCTCACCGAAAGGCCCATTTCTGACAAAGTTTCCAGGGCTTCAAAAGCGATAGGGCCTCCCTTTCTTTCCCAAGCTTTACCCAAAAATAAGAGATTGCACTTCTCATGTAGGCCAGATTTTTTATTAACTGGAGAAATATCTGGAACTTCATCAATATTGGCCCCAAAAGGAACAAAATGAACTTGTTCTTTTTTGAACTTTAATGAGTCTATAGCATAATTTTTAGCCCAATCTGAAGTACAAATAATTGAGGTTGTTTTTCTTGCAGCACATTCCTCAATTGTGTAAGCCTCTTTAACGGAATTAGAAATTAAGTTTGTATGATTTTCATAGTAGTTATGAAGCTGTCCGAAAAATGCATCAGTATATTGACAAATAGGAATGTCCGTTTCCAAGTAAGCTATTTCTACAGAAGCTGATGATGCGAAAATGATATCAAGATCAACCTCTCTCAAGAGAGTTTCATATCTACTTTTAAAAAATTTTGAAGAGATCGTATTATGTATCTTGTTAAACTTTTTACCTAAAAATATGGTACAAACTCGATCTAGAAATGCTATTATACAACGTAAATACAAAGGTTTCTTGATAGGTCCTAACACCACTACATCACCAAAGTTTTCCTCTAGTCCCCTTAAAAGATGGTAATGAATTCCAGACCAAATCTTTTGATCTTTTGCATCAGCCGAGGTAAGAAATCCTATCTTGGGTTGCTGTTTCATTTTTTCTCACTTGTAACTTTTCCTCTACTAGGAATCAGTGAATTCATATGTGGCTAATAAGTGAAGATGTGTTAGCATCTGTTCTAATCCTGTTATTATTTAAATAGTTGAGGATAGGATTTCTAATTCATCTGAATTAAAACCAAAGCAGTATTCAATCCTCCATCTAACTATTTTTGAAAAGAGAAATATAATTACCGTCAGAATGAAATAGTTTGGTATTTACACCTATTTTCCTTCTTAAAAGTACCAGATATAATCGATCTATAAAATATTTCAACAGTATAAATGAACAAACTGACAATTTTTATGCGCGAAAAGAATAATTCCCTTTTAGTTCAGCAGTGAACAGCGATATTGTGCTCTTTACTTCTTATTTTTTATTAAAGCTCGCTCGGATACTCTACATCAAAACTATCTTTTACCTAGGATCAAAAAGCAAAAACTCATTACATCTTTCTACCATTCATTCGTACTAATTGCAATTAAATAATGCTCACATTTAGATATCTAAGAAGGAATCTCATCCATTTTCAAAAAGAGATAGGGCTGTCTAGTATCTCATAGACAGCCCTAACAGTTAATGTAAGCTATTTATAACTTACTTCAGCTTGGAAAGCTTAAGTACCTCTTGGTAGCTTCCCTGTCTGAGTTTCAGGAAGTAGACTCCCTCAGCTAATTTCTCAGTATTGATAACTCTTTCAGTCCAGAGAGAAGTCTTCTCATACCTTTCTTCCTGAACGAGTCTGCCATCAGTACTAAAGATCGCCACTTCTACCCAGCCATTATCAGCATGCTCAAACCGTAAGGTTAATTCATCACTAAATGGTACTGGATAAGCAGTAAGGATTGGTTCTACTCCATTATCCACATCTAACTTATCAAAAGTATTATGACCTCCTTGAAGTAAGTTAGGACTAGAACTGATTACTGTAAACTGATAACTAACAGTCTGCCCTTGAACACCACCCTTGAATGGTATTGCCGTTACGATGTAGTTTCCAGTTACTAGGTTTTGGATAGGACTTAAATCTACTCCCTTGTCTCCAAATAATGAATACGGAGCTTTACTTTCTGATCTAGTGTATTCATTTCCGTTGGGATATTCTAGAGAGAAACTAATAAACTGAGTTTCACAGGCTTCAGCCACAATAGCTAATGAAGTTCCATCAACAGCTACATCAATTACCATATTATTAGTTATTGGTCCGATAGGCTGATCTGTATCAGCATTATATAGTACCAATTCAGTAATTTGGTTTTCACAAGCTAATGATAGGATGCTAATACTGACAGTAGCCAGATCGCTATCTTCCTGACCGTCATTCACCTTGAAGGTAAAGGAATCACTTCCTATCGCTCCCTGATTAGGTGTGTAAGTTAGATTAGGAGCTGTTCCGCTCAGTTGACCCTTAGTAGGACCACCTACTACCATATAGGTTAATGGATCATTGTCTGCATCACTTCCTGTCAGTGTAATATTCACTGCTGTATTCTCAGGGGTAGTTACACTCTGGGAGTTAGCTATAGGCTGAGTATTACCTATTACTACCTGATCTACTACAGTAAAGCTTATGCTCAATACATCTCCCTGATCTCCGTCAGAGTCCATAGGCATAGCAGTTAGGGTGTAGGTACCTGGTGTAGCACCATTATTTACCCAGCTAAAGTAGTCTCCATTACTGTCTCCAAAGAGGGCGTATGGAGCTTTACTCTCTGTACGTGAGTAATTCTGTGCACCTTCCAGAGTTAACACTACCTTAGCTACATCTCCACATGGATTAGCTCTCACATTCAGGTTAGCCCCCAGGTTAGCTATGTTGATC
>JBCCLI010000199.1:0-11551 GCA_039026975.1 Bacteroidota bacterium
GTCAAATAAATCCAAGATTTCTAAAGAAGCTGGCTGGCCCATTTTCTCCTGAATAAGTGCCAGCCTTCGATTGGTAATGACTGTAGCCTTAGAATTGTGGCCTTTTTTCTTTTCCCTGGTGGAAGCTTGGCGTCCTATTCCATTATCTCTTACTTCACATATGAGATACTTGAGATCCTTTCTGTACCTTACGGTTAATACCCCCTCTTTACTGTTTTTCTTAAATCCATGAATGATGGCATTCTCCACGAATGGTTGTAGGATCATAGTAGGGATCATGACTTCATCTTCGTCCATATCCCCAACTTTCTCAATTTTGTAAGAAAAGGCTTGTTCAAACCTTAGCTTCTCCGCTTCCATATACTCGGTCAATAATTCAATATCTTCTCCTACAGAAATTTGTGGCTTCTCAGCTATATCTAATATTTTTCGCATTAATCGAGAAAGATGAATAAGATACTTATTGGCCACTTTTGTATCCTTATCCAGCATATAAGCCTGGATAGAGCTTAGACTATTAAAGATAAAGTGTGGATTCATTTGTATCCTAAGAATAGCATTTTCTAATTCTGCCAGCTGCTGCTTTTTTCGTAGATGTTCTGTTCTGTTTCTATATATGCCATATATAATGCCCAAGCCTACTGCTGCCAACAAAGCGTAAAACCAAGGGGTCTCATAAAAATAAGGCTTTAGTCTTAGGGCTAACCTCCTGGGAGTCTCGTTCCAAACATTTTCAGAATTGGAAGCATACAATTCAAACACATACTCCCCCTGTTCCAGGTTGAAATACCGGACAAAGCGTTCATTACCTTTGTTTATGAGATCTCCATTTTTTTTCCTCAACCTGTACTCAAACTGAGTGGCCTGGGGATCTCCATAATCCATAGCCGAAAAGCGAAAGGTAAAGGTCCTTTCTGCTGGTTTCAGGATAAGTTCTTCTATTTCTTCTCCTTGATAGGTAGCTTTCCCAAACTTTTCTCGGCCTTTCACTTCTTGGTTATTGACTAGAATTTGGGTGATGGTAGGTTTCGCCTCTACAGGATATTCAGTAATATCTTTTGGATTAAATAGTATGTAGCCATTTGTAGTACCAAAGGCCAGTTCACCATTACGGGTCTTGGTGAAAGACCAGAAGTTGAATTCATTAGAAGGCAAACCATCAGCAACTGTAAAAACCCTAAAAACATTAGGAGGGGGTCCATCAGGATCAGCATTCTCTGCTTTTTCTGGAGAATATTGAACTAAGCCTTTATTAGTGCTGACCCACATCTTATTGTCATCGTCAAAGACCAAACCATTAGCAGCCAAAAACCTTGAAGAGAAGATCGTATCTTTATGGATAGAGAATTTGTCTGTTAGAGTATTTATCCAATATAATCCTTGGGCTGAGGCTATCCAGATTTTGGAAGAATCAGGAGATTCCGCCATTGCATACACAAGAGGGGAGAAGGGAATAGCATCTTTGAGTGTTAACGAACCCACTGCATCCTGATATAATTGAATTTCATGCCTCCATTGAGCTGTCAAGATCTGTCCATTGTATCTCTCACAAATAGCAGAAATACTTCCACTAGTTGGATTCACGATATTACTTAAAATATATTCTCCGTTTAGCCTTAAGATTTCTAGCAGTCCATATCCAAAGGTTAAGGCGAACCTTTTACCATTCGATAATTCAACAACTTTTATAAATACTCCATCGGACAACTTTTCGGCTTTGCTTTTAATTTTATAAAGATTAATTGATTCCTCTTCAATTAAGAATAAACCCTTATTTGTACCCAACCAATTATTTCCTTCTGAGTCATGATCAATAGAGTAAAGATTGATTTTAGTTTTTTCATTGCCAGGAACTCCAGCCAAGATCTTTTCCTTTGAGCCTCCACTTCTAATATCATTATAAATGACTCTATCAGCTGCTATTCCCCATACATTACCGATTGAGTCTACTGATATGGACTTGAAATTACGCTCGTAAGAAATATTTTCCCCTTTTACCAAGTCAATTTGAAATCTTATTCTATTTATGTTCCCATAAAAAACCCCATTTGTCTGCGTAGAAATCCACAATGTACCTTCCCTTCCATTCGTTATCCCCGTTATTGGATAAGGAAAATTTTGAATTCTAGACTCTATGCGTACTTTAAGAGAACCGATAAACTTTCTATTTTCTATATCAAACAGTAGAAGACCATCGTTTTCAGTGCCAACTATTAATTGACTGTTATTAAAATATCCGATTCCAGTAACCTTAGATATTTTCTTTCCTGCCAACTTATTAAATATACCAAGAACCCTCCCCGACCTGTCTAATCCAACTAAACCAGAGCCCAAGCCTATCCAAATAAGATGGTTTCCCGAAAAAGTCGAATATGGCTGCCATGTATTATCATTTCCTTGATTAAATGAGGAAATATGAATTAACTCTCTGTTTTTATAGGTCCTTATTTGCCATCCATTTTTGAGCGGAATAAACAATGATAACCCCATCTTACCCTGACGTTCAACCTTCCTCAAACCTCTAAAGGAGTAAGCAGGGATTGAATCCATGAGAACTAAGTTATCTGAATTCTTTATTTCCCTGGCAAAAAGTGGATAGAATTCTCCTAAAACGCCCCATTCTCCAAGGAAATATAAGAGATTCAAGGAGGTATCAAGATCAATTAACTGGAAATCTTTAAAGACATTTCCTGAATAGTTAATTTCCACTTGTTTGAAGACGTTTTCTGATAAAGAAAATTTATGAATGGCAGTCGAAGTATTAAACCATAGATTCTCTTCTTTATCCTCAAACATTTGGCTCTGGATAATTGGATCGGCAAGTTTATATTCAACAGAGTCGTTCGCTAAATATTGTAGATTTACTAGGCCATCAAATCTGTTTAATCCATTTATGGAGCTAATCCAGATATTTCTTCTTGAGTCTTCAGATATGTACTGATTATAGGTGCTAGCCGTAAGCCCATTTTCAGTCGATAAATTTTTCAATACAAGAAAACTCTCTTGCCCAAGAGAATAACGCCCTGACAGAAGAACAGCGATTAGAGTTAACCAACAGAAAAAATTGGGGCCCATATACAAGGATGTACCCCAATTTAATATTTCTAAGTTACTTAAACAGTTTACATTGATTTCAAAACTGGATTCTTCTTTGATTCTTTAACCAGTTCTGGTAGGTGAGCTAACCATTTTATTGATGGTGTGTAAAAAAATGCCCCCCCTCTCAATTTTACTACTCCTTGAAAATTCACTTTAACAGGAACTTCTTTCCCTCTCCAATCAACAAAGAACTTGTACTCTTCCCCATGTTTGGAGTTTCTCCGCCCGATCACAGGATCAACCCCTGTCCTATACATTTCAAATCCTTCTTTGTTGGCCCACTCCTCTTTCATCGTTCCTATTTGACTTCGAATATTGGATTGAAAGCTCATAAACAGAAGGCCTTCTATGACCTTCTCGTACCTTATTCCGTTTGGGTACTGAATCTTAAATTTTCTTTTGTAGGGGATGCCTCTTCTTACAATTCTTACCCTAGAGCCCTTCAAACCAGGATATGGTGAGCCATTACCATTTTCTTTTTCTTTTTCTTTTTCTTTAATAAGATGTTTTTTCTTTCTTGGATTTACTTTCCTTACATGAGAGAAAAACGGACAAGTGTCGATGGAGTAGCCATCATTTGGAACTATTTTTGAATTCTTTTGCTCCGTATTTTTTTCTTTTTCAAGAAAAAAACTATCGAAGTCTGCAATTTCTTTTACCAATTGATTATTCTCTAGCTTACGCTCTCCAGCCAATGCAAGTGGAGTTCCGTCTTTAAATCTTCCCATTATTTGAGCTTCAATAAAGTCATAACTAACCTTATACCCTTTCAGTCTAAGTTGTTCAACTATTTCTCTGATTTTTTCATGGTATAAGCTTACGTTTTGCTCAAGCTTTCGAAATACTAAGTAACTTCCCATCTCTTTATCTAAAACGGTTTTAACAGCCTCTTTTCTAAGTTCAAGACCATTTTTACTCCAGAAAGGGATTTCACTTAAGCCATCTCTAAAACCAAATGGTTCTACTGGTTTATGCATTAATGACTCGCTAAAATCATAGTGCTTTTTCTGACCATCTTCCTCAAATAACTTTTTAGCAAAATTTTCTTTTTTAATGAATTCCTCAACTAAGTCTATAGCTGATTTTAGGTCATTTTTACATTGATCAGCTACCATAATCATCATATCAATCTCCCTCCTTTTACAACTCTTACAGACATGATTTAGCCAATTTAACTCCCATTCTTTATCTAATGGTTCTGGTTCATCCCAAATTCCCATAACCTTATTACTTGCCATGTCAATTTGAAAAAATTCATCGGAAGGGTATTTGGATTTAATTAACTCTTCACTTTTTTTGTGAAAAATGCGTGTGCATCCTTTGTGAGTTAAATGTAGGGTAACAATAGGAGGCAAATCCCTTTTAAGTTTTTCGAAAACTTCAGGCACAAACTCATCGTTATAAGTGCCATTTTTTAGTAGCTCGTTTTTAATACTAGCTTTTAATTGAAGAGAAAATATTCTTTGATATTTAGCACTGGAAATCCAACCGGACTCCAAGTCAGGTTTATTATCTTTCAATTTCAAGTTTTCAAATCCGAGAGCATTCGATTTCTTTTTTATGGGACTATTATCCTCAGTAGCAAACTTTTTTAGTTTATAAGCAATGGTAGTAGGTTTCCTATTCTGATGAAATTGGAAAAATAGGCATTTAACAAATTTTCTTTTGTGATGTTCGAGAATATTGGCCTGAACATTTTCTAAAATCTCAGATGTAGTTGGTTCTTGTCCTTTTACCAATTTTGTATTGGATTTAATAACCTTGTAATCCATTCCTAGATTTGTTGGAGCCTAAAAATTGTTGTAGGAACTTCTACCGGTAAGCAAGTAATGGCAATGATCATATTATTTGTAGGCACGAAATCTACTGGTTCACCTGTCTGATTTTGATTTAGTGTTGGACCTAGTAAGTAACAATGCTCATCACCTTTTCCTCGGGCTTTGATGTTCACAATTCCTTGGAGAACTTGGAGACCAGATAGATCTAAGGGATTTAAGTCTTCAAGAGTCATAGTCTTATCATCTGGAAATATTTTATCCTGAATTAATACTTGAATTATATCAGTAAAGTAAAAAAACCTGATAAAATTTAGAGTAAAATCGCTTCCAGCAATAATGCGAAACGTTCCATCCTCACCTTTAGAGGACACTTTAATACAAGCCATAATAATAGGGGTTAGGAGTTACACTTTATTGTCAAATCAATTAGTTTATTAATCTTACTATAAAGGTATGCCTTGAGTTGGCAGAATGTTGATAAATTTGACGGCTGGTCGGTTTTTTCAAATAAAAAAACATTCTCAGCAATTGAATGGGTATTAGAACTTTTCCATGGCGGCCTTAAATGTATCCCAATATCTTCTAGCTATTCCTATTTCTTTATTCCCATCAAGTATAGCTACTCTTTGGCCTTTATTGACTTTTTTTACGTAGGTAAGATTAAGCATGCGGGATCTATGAACCTGTTGGAATACCTCATAAGGCTTAAACTTTCTGACAAAGGTTCCCAGGTTTGAAGTAGATAATACAGGGTTCTCCTCGTCCTTAAGATGGAACCATGTGTAGGTTTCATCTGCTTGCAGCCAAACAATTTGTTCTACCTTTAAAAAATGGATCTCTGATTGATTTGGGATCGCGATTCGTCTAGGAAGATGCTTATGCTGGGCTCGATGAAAATTTTCTTTTAAGTAGGCTAGCTGTTCCTGATCAATGATTCTGTTTCTATCTTTCCGAGCTTTATCCAAAGCAACAGCTATTTCGTCCTCATCCAAAGGTTTCTCCAAAAAGTCAAGGGCTTCAAATCGTATAGCGGTAAGTGCATATTCATTATAGGCAGTGATAAAAATTACTCGAAATTGGGGATCTGGGAATTCTTCCAATACATCAAACCCTAACCCATCAGATAATTCTATATCAAGAAAAATTAGCGTAGGCTTTTCTTGTGCAATAAGCCTCTTGCCCTCCTCTACATTTCGTGCATTTCCTACAATTAAAATATCTTTGTGGTTCTCTTGTAAGAGAGAGCCTAAAGTCTTGTGGCAAGACGGATCGTCATCAATAATAATAGCTTGCAATAATTCCCCCATAAATAGAAATATACCTATACTCCTAAAATATGGACTATGGAATCAGATTCCAATGAGATCCAACAGAAAAATGTCAATTCTTTCTATGAATAAGATAATCAGGGTAGATCATTCGCATTTTCAATTTCCTTTCTATCTTTAATTGACTCTGAACAAATGCTAAGATCCTTTTTATCCTCACGAATTAAGATCATTCTACATTGGCTTGTATTAGGTCTTGCCATAGGCCTGCTTTTCTATACCTCCTGGCGTGCGGCTGTCCTATCTATGACCCATGATGAAAGCAGTACTTTTCTCAACTATATCAACTGGCCGGTCTGGAGCTGTTTTTCTGATCCTCTATGCTGGGGAACGGCCAATATGCATATGTTGAATACATGGCTGATGCAGATCAGCGTAGGCTTGTTTGGAGATGCCCCCTTCTTTGTGCGGCTTCCTAATGTATTAGCCCACCTTCTCTACCTTATTTTTAGTACCCTCCTGATAAGAAAGCTATCACCTAATGGATGGGTGGTACTAGCAGGTTTCCTGATGCTGAACGCCAATCCTTATTTACTGGATTTCTTCTCGGTAGCTAGAGGGTACGGTCTGGCATGCGCCTTTATGATGATGAGTCTCTATTATCTCCATGCTTTTATAGTTAAGCCTACTAACAGATCTATCGTATTGGCCATACTTGGGGCTATTCTGGCTGTTCTTAGCAACTTCACCTTCCTGAACTACCTGGCTATCCTTTTTGCTATTTTCATAAGCTTTGGATTCTTTTCTCACTTTGAAAAGATGAACCTCCCTCCTCTCACTCACCAACAGCTAGGTCTCCTCATAGGAGTGATTATCGTAAGTACCTTTTCGCTGGGATATTTACTCATAGTCCCTGTTCAGACACTAAGCCAACTAGCGGAGTTCAACTTTGGTGCGCCTACCCTGCATGCCACCTACCGGGCCATCATCTTAGATAGTCTCTATGGCCAAGGATATTTTAGCGGGAGTACACCTGACATATTTGCGGTAAGTTGTGGAATTATAGGAATTATCTCATTAGTAGTCGGATTCTCAAAAATCAAGCAGTTGGGTCAAGGACATGCTCGATGGTACGTCACAGTTTGCCTGCTATTGATTCTACTCATATTAGCCTTACTCACTCAGTTCTACTTACTGGGAACTCAATATTTAGTGAACCGGAAAGCCCTTATCATCATCATTCTCCTTACGCTGCCAGTGATTTCCCTGATAGAAACGTTGAGGAATTGGAGAATAAGCATAGGCTTAGGATTCTCTCTCTTTATTAGCCTATTCTTTTTCCTACATTTCTCACGTACTGCTAGCTCTGACCTAATAAGAGAATGGTACTATGACCGTTATAATCAACAAATCACACAATTAGTAGCGGCGGAATCTGTTGGAGGTAGGGAGACGAAACTGGGCCTGGAGTGGATATTTATACATAGTTTCTTGTTCTACCAACAGACAGGTGGTCTGGAGAATGTAGCGCCTTTACAGTTTGATCCAGCCGTGAGAAGTGATACCTTGTATGAATACTACTATATCCAACCTTCACAGGCACATTTACTACATCCAAACTATCGACTGGTAAAGCAGTTTGGAAAAGTAACTGCACTATATAAAAGAACTAATTAATAGGACTTATCTCTATGGAAAAAAGAACTGCATTCATTACTGGGGCCAGCCGAGGAATAGGCAAGGCTATAGCCCTAAAACTAGCCGCTGAAGGTCATAATGTGGTGGTGGCAGCCAAAACGACAGAACCCCACCCCAAATTACCAGGTACTATTTTCACAGCAGCAGCAGAAATAGAAGAAGCTGGAGGAAAAGCGTTAGCCGTGCAGGTGGACATACGCTCAGAAGAAATGGTACTGGATGCCATAGAAAAAACAGTGGAGACCTTTGGAGGTATAGATATCCTCATCAATAATGCTTCTGCCATCAACTTATCCCCTACGGAAATGGTCCCCATGAAACGCTATGACCTCATGCATTCTATTAATGTACGCGGTACATTCATGGTGTCAAAGCACTGTATCCCCTATTTAAAGGAAGGAAAGAATCCACATATTCTCACCTTATCTCCTCCTTTGAACTTAGATCCACACTGGTTTGGGAGTCACCTGGCCTACACCATGAGTAAGTATGGAATGAGTATGACAGTTTTAGGATTAGCAGATGAACTAAAAAAATATAAAATAGGCGTAAATGCCCTCTGGCCTGTAACAGCCATAGCTACTGCTGCTGTCAAAAATGTGCTGGGAGGAGATGCACTCATGCAAGCCAGTAGATACCCTTCTATCATGGCTGATGCTGCTGATATCATCTTCAAAAGAGACAGCGCTGAGTGTACAGGAAACTTCTACACTGATGAACAGGTGCTAAAAGAAGAGGGTATTACTGACTTCTCCTCTTACGCAGTAAATCCAGAGAAAGAATTAGCTCCCGATTTTTTCTTGTAAATTAGGAGGCAACAATTATCAGGGAAACATGTAGGTGTTACTTTTTCTACAGGCTTATGAACAATTAGAAAGTCTGTCAAGGGTTATCTATCCCTCAATCTAAGGGTAAAAATACGAACTATATCTTATGGCAATACAGCAAATTTGGACAGGTTCAGCGCAGTATCTGTGTGATCCTGAACTGGCACAAGCATTTCATATGGCAAGAGTACTAGGAATGCCCTTACTCATAGAAGGGGAACCTGGAACTGGAAAAACAGAGCTTCCTATACAGTTTGCCCAAAGTATGGATTTATCCTTATTCACCTATCCCGTAGGATCAAAGAGTACAGTAGATCAATTTGTAGCCAAGTTTGATCATGTGAAGTATTTACGGGATTCTCAGACAGAAATCCTGAATGCGCAGCGTACAGAAAAAGGGCTAGACCCACTAAGTCTTGGAGGTAGAAGTACAGAAAACCTAGATGATTATGTGATGCTGGGACCTGGTGCAAAGTCGTTTTCCCATGCTAACTCTGTGTTGTTAATAGATGAGATAGATAAGGCGCCCAGGGAATTTCCTAATGACCTGCTATTCGCCTTAAGCCACAGGAAATTCTTCCTGCCAGAATCAGGCAAGGTCATAGAAACTACAGAGTCAGACATGCCCGCCATAGTCATTACGAGTAATAGAGAACAGGAACTCCCTACTGCCTTTAAAGGAAGATGTATCTACCACTACATTAGCTTTCCTGAGCCTGATATGATGAAGCAGATACTAGCCAAACACTATCCGGAAGCTAATGAAGACTTGGTAGGAAGATGTATGGAGCTTTTCTACCAGCTAAGGAAACTGGGACTGGAAAGAGCACCTTCTACCAGAGAGCTCCTCCAATGGCTATCTTACCTACAGCATCTGGATATAGAAGCTGCTATGGAAAAGATTGACAAAAAAGAAGGAATGGGTGCTCTCGTAAAAACACAGGCTGACCTCAAGCGTATCATGCAATTAAAAAATCTCCCCCATGTTTGAGAGCCTGCCAGATACCTTCCGTAAACATGGCCTTCAGGCTGATGTGCGTACGCTTATGCTCCTGCGGACTTGTATGGAAAAAGAACTTGCCAGGACACTAGGAGATCTATTCTTTGTCCTGAAGGGACTTATTACCACTAGTCCTAAAGAGTATGGGCCGTTCACTAAAGCTTTCTATGAATATTTCTTATCCATAGACATTAAAACAGGTGAACAACTAGATCATGCCATACTTAGGTCTGAGACATTCAAAACCTGGCGGGATAAAAAATGGGAGTTTGATGATCCTGAGGATCTTCCTGATGTACGAGAACAGGTGGACATGTTTCTCAATGAAGTACATACCACTACTTATGACATTCAGAAATTTCTCTCAGGAAAGGACATTCTCAAAGATGATGACCCCAAAATGAAGGATGATGATTCTGGAAGAGAGGATAATATGCCAGCGCATCTAGATAGAATGGCTGACTACAGGGATATTCCCTTAGAAGAATTATTAAGAAGAATGGAGGAAGTAGCCAAACAACAGAAACGTAATCACAGAGGAGGCCAGCATTGGATAGGGCAGGGAGGAATCTCCCCCTACGGTAATCAGGGTGCGGCGGCTGGTGGAGTAAGAGTAGGAGGATCTGGAGGAGGAAAAATGGCCAGAAGGGTGGTGGGAGATAAAAATTATTACCCCGTAGATAGAAAGAGAATCCTGAAAGATGATACCATAGACATAGCCTTGGCCTCTTTGAAAGGGATAGAGGAAGAAAGTACAGATATCATTCTGGATATCCCCAAAACCATCAAAGAAGGAGTGAAGCAGGGAGGCTTATTCTTGCCCATAGAGAAGGAAAAGAAAGAGCAGAAAATTCAGGTGATTCTCCTGATAGATAATGGAGGATGGTCCATGACGCCTTACATACAGGCTGTGACTAAACTTTTTTCAAAAATGAAAAGGCGCTTCGCTCACGACCTGAAGACCTACTACTACCACAATACCATTTACGGCGGAGCCTATACAGATGAACAGCGCTTCAAGTACATCTCCATAGAGAAGCTGTTAAACTTTGACAAAAAACACTGCGTTTTTGTCATTGGGGACGCAGACATGGCACCCTATGAGTTAAGTGAAGGTAGCTTGGCTGATTGGCGTAGACTCAAGAATAGATACCAAAAAATGGTCTGGATGAATCCTATGCGAGAAAGTCTATGGCGTACCGGGATTACGCTCAACATCCTCAGGCAAACCGTCCCTATGTTCATGCTCAGTCCGGAGGGAATAGAAAAGGCCGTGGCACACATAAATGGAAGAGGCGAAGTAGATGTTATGTAAAATACTTTAGGTAGAATTAAGTATAACCTAGACTTTTATACTCCCTTTACCGAGTTAAAAAGTACATAGCTAATATTCAAAATATCAGTAAAAGAACAGGTAAATGGAAAAATCGTATCTTAGATTATTATCAGTAGATTCTTGATAAGAGCATGAAAAAAATCACATTAGCGGTAAAAGAAAGTAAATTTAAGTTCTTTCTGGAATTAATTCAGAGTCTTGACTTTGTCCAAATTAATGAGTCTGACGACCTGCAGGAGGAAATTTTTTCTAATGTGGAAGAAGGCTTGAAAGAGTTGGGGCTATATAAAAAGGGAAAGCTTTCCACAACTTCAGCAGAAAATTTTCTTAATGAGCTTTAGTATTCAGGTAACCCCCAACTTCAAAAAAGAAGCCAAAAAGCTGTCTAAAAAGTACCCTTCATTTAAAGAAGACCTGAAAATATTCTTCCAATATCTTTCTAAAAATCCCACCTCAGGTACCCATCTCGGCAAACAGATTTATAAGAACAGACTTGCTATTCGTTCAAAAGGTAAGGGAAAGAGTGGAGGAGCGAGAGTAATAAC
>JBCCLI010000200.1:0-11487 GCA_039026975.1 Bacteroidota bacterium
CCGTCCTCCTGAATAAATTCTGTTCCTATGCGGTAGGTATTCTCTGCATCTGGATGGACCGTATCAAAGGTAAGTTCATCGAAAATAAAGAGGATGATCAGTATCGCGCTGGCAAGTCCTATGGCTAAGCCAGCCATATTAATGAAGGTAAACACCTTCTGAGAAGTGAAGCTCCTCAAAGCGGTTTTTAGATAGTGCAATAGCATAGTTGTGGTCTGTAAGTATGGGGTATGGTACCTAGCGCATTCCCTCTAAATGAGAGAGATACTCAGATAGCTCCTGGTTGCTTGTCAGTATCCTTTAGGATACGAAACTTTTCATCTTTTTTATGCAAGCCTACGCTGGACTGCAAGCCAGACACCACAGACTTTATCCAGTAAACGATGAATGCTTTGTTGATCTCGCGCTCAAATTCTATCCTTCCTACACGCATAATCCTCAGGGTGGGGTTGTTTCTTCTCACAACAAATGTATTGGCTAAAGAAGAACCCAGGAAGCCGGCTACTCCTTGTTTTTTTCCTTCTTTCTTATTCAGTAAAGACACTTTTAGGTCATTATAGTGAAAGCGCATTTTCCCACTACTGGATTGGTTGTCTGCTTCAAAATCCCAGTCTATCTTTTGAATATCCCCACTTTTGATAGTGAGAAAGGCGATGGGTTCCAAAATAGGATTCAAGCTATCTGCTGGCATAGGGCCCATAACGCCTTTAAACGTATGATAGTTAGAGGTATCACCCAAGGGCATGGAGATGTTGACGGCCAGCTTTGCCTTATCCATGACGTACATATTAGCTGCCAACTGAGTAGTAGCTCCCTGCGCTATGAATATGGGATCATTGGTGAGGGAGAAGATATCAGCATCCATATGAGTCAGAGAGAAGCGAGCCAGATTAGTGGTTTTAGCCACTCTTTGCTCAAACAAAACGGACCCATCAGAAACTAACATTGTGTCTAGGTGGAAGGGGAAGGTTAGCTTCCGCAGGGTAGCTTGGGGTAGTACCGGACGTTTCCCTACCGGAAAAGGCCAACGCATATCCTTATACACCCGGAAATCCGGTTGTACAGCATGTACACTCGAGGCCTTGATAGCAGCTGTTCTGAGGTAGGCTGCAAAATCAAACCCGCTAACTTCTATTCTATTTACGTCTAGTTCAAATCTGTCTGTCACTACCCCTGTTCTGATACTAAAGTTTCTCCTGCTGTATTTAGGGATGAGTTGAAGGCTGTCTATATACAGGGATCCTTTTGAAGTAGAAAGTCCTAACTCCTGTGTCTTAAGCCTGTACATAGCATCATCTGCCAGCGGAATTTCAAATTCTCTCACAGATAGGGAAACCTCCTCATTGAATAGGTAGCTTTCCTCTAGTTTTTGGTAGGCATTAGCATCTAATAAAAAGTTATCTGCAGCCAGGGAGAAATCAGCCACCACTATCCCTCTGCTCGTGGGACTTAACAGAGAAAATGTTCCATGGGAAAGTTCCCACTCCTGAATGGCTATGGCAGAAAGCATATCTTTTATGCCGGGGAAAGGATCTGAAGGGATAATCTTTTTCTGGTCTATACCGCTGAAGTTGGAAGAAGCTGTAGTGGCTTTTTGTACGTTCTCATTCTGGAAAAGCTGAATATTAGGCCTTTCCATTTTTACCTTTTTGAGATTCACTAATCTGTCCAGATAAATCTCTGTAAAATTGATTCCTTCCAGGGTAAGCGCTGGAAGGGAAAGGGTCATATCTACAGGAGATCCCGTATTCTCTTCCGTAGGGGAAAGCTTAATTCCAGCTACTTTCAGGGTAGAGTCAGAGGTAGATAGGCTAACATCCCTGAAGGTCAACTCATACTTTTTGTCAGGGAAGTAAATGGCATAGGGATCTATATCCACATCCAGGGTAATGGTATCAGCGAAAAAGGGCTTCTGTAAGTTGGTGATAGAGGTAGAGTCTACTTCAAAGTTCTGAATGGAGAAATAAATATTGTTTGCATGAAATGGATTGAATAACTCATCTCGGGAACTTAGGTCCAGCTTACCCATATGAAATAGGATTTCATCTACCCTTACATCCTGCACAAAAGGTTCAATGATGGGATACAGATCCAGCTGTTGGATGGGAGCCAGTGAGTCATTAAGAGGGTGTTTATCAGCTTTTAGCCCTAGCGAAATGTGGGGACTGTTAAGGTAGAGCCGCTCAAGGTGGGCCTGTTTATCTGCCAAGATTTCAAAGGCATTTATTCCCTGTAAGGCTAGTCTGGGAATATCTATATCTGTCCGCTGGTCTTCTTCTGATAATTCTTTATAAGGATGGATGGACAGAGAATCTACCAGAAAAAACTCATTACCCGTACTGTAATGGAGGTCCTTCATCTCTAACCTATTCAGGCTATCTGGTAGATTGATCCCATAATCCCGTATGTGCATGTCTATATCTTCTGCAAATAGGATATTATCCCTACCCATAGTAACCGTACTATCCAGGTAAAAATGTCGCATTACCAGAGAGATGTCTGGAAAGGCCTGCTGAGTAGAAGCCTCCTCACGATGAAGCGTTTGTGAGATCTGAGCGTGTTGGATATCCAAATGCTTGATCCATAAGGTATCTAAGTAATTCTCTATTAAGGGAAAGAAAGCCACATCACTCATCCTGGGCAGGGGAGAGGGAGGCCTGTCAACAAAATCATCTATGGCTAGTGCTGGCTGACTTAATATTAGGCTGTCCATAGTAAGGTTCCCATCAAAGTAGGCTTCTCCAAAGTCAAACCCTTGTAATCTGAACTTTGGCAGGCTCAGGCTATACAAAACAGTGTCAGATTCTGAGGGGAGAGTAGGAACAACCTTCAATGAGTCTATCTCCAAGAATTCTTTTGAGGAGGAGAATTCAATATTGTCTAAGCTGATCTGATAGTTGCTATCTGGCAGGGTGATATAGCTATCTGCCAGGTCAAAATCTAGCATTACATCAGCTACTTGAAGGGGCTTTTCTCCCAGGATCATACTGGGGGTAAGGGTTAGGGCCAGGATGTCCAGATCTATATCATTGGCCGTAAATGCATTGATAGGGCGTTCTTTCTTATCATTCAGGTAAAATTTAGCGTCTTGAAAGCTAATTCTCTCGGCACTAAACCCTTTAAACGCCTCATTCAGTAGTTTTTCATAGTCTTTAGTAGCAATAGCTTTAAGTTTATCTTTTCTTCTGGATGGATAATCTGTTAGGCTTACTTCTGCCTGATCTAGCAGTAAGGACTCTAGATCTATGGTCCTTTCATACCAGATTTGGGCCAGATTTATTCCGGTAACGGATAAGGAGGGAATATGGGCTTCCAGCACATCCGCTTTGCTGTGGTCTGTAGGAATAAGCCATGTTTCTGCTAATTCTAACCGCTGGTCAGCCCTGGAAAAAGTTAACGAATCTACTTTGATAATGAACCCAGCATTGGGAAGCTGCAAGCCTGCATCTGCCAGGGATATATCTAAATCATCTGTGTAAAACAGCTTGTCTTTCTGATACTGACTAAGTGAGTCTATATAAATATTCCTAAAGCTGGAGTTGAGATGATTGATAAAGAGAGAATGGGTAATATCATCAGGGTGATCTTTCCTAACAAAACTTCCATTCTCTATGGAGAAGGTATCTATTTGGAGAGCCTTATATCTTCCTTTGATAAAGTCATATGGATCAGGTAAGTCCAGGTTTTGAGGGGTAGTAGTATTCTCACCTTTAAGTAGGGAAATGGAAGGCTGCCTAAGTTTGAAGTTATCTATCTCAAATTTCTCTCCGAATAAAATTTCGGATAGAGTTACCCCTTCAAGGCTAATAGAGGGAATGCTTATACTGATGGCACTTGAGCTATCTATATTATCAGGTATTCTTACAGGAACAAAGCTCACATCCTGGGCAAACATAAGTTGATCAAGCGTGGAAATCCCAAAACTGCTAATCTCTATTTGGTAACTACTGTCAGGTAGCATCCACTTAGAGCCTGCTAGCGAGATATCCAGCTCCACTTCATCTGCTATATAGGCGTTCCTGGAAGTAGGTTGATTGGTAGAATCTATGGTGAAATTCTTAATCAGCAGTGAGAAGTCATCTGCTAGGATTCGGTTTTTCTCCTGACTAGCCGTCTGATAGTAGTTAAGGGCACCATGCTTGAACTGCACTTCCTCTATTTTCAGCTTATTCAGCTGCTTGCTGATTAAAGGGAAAAGATCTATGCTACTAGCTAGCGCCCTGAAATCTATTTGTTGGGAAGTATCCTTGGTGGTGGTATCTGAATCAGAAGAAACATCCCACCATTTAATAATAGGTTCCTGGAGAATTAGTTTCCCTATGTGTAACTCTTTCTCACGGAAGAGCTTCTGGTAATCCAGATCCTTAATCTCAAAGAAGGGAATTTCTACTTCAAAGTGATCATCCCCAATGACCTGAGAGCTGAGGAGTTGTTCTTTTGTACTACTGTCCAGGGAAATGATGGCATCCTGAATTTTCAGGTCCTGGTTCCAAAGCTGAAGGTTAACATCTATGGAATGTAATTGGTAGTCGTCCCCCAGGGCAAGCGAAATACTTCTTCGTGCCGTTTCTTCCAGTAAAGGGTTGATCCATACTGCTACCAACAGGTAGAGGAACAAGAAAATGAATGCTGCACTGCCCAAGGCATACTTCCAGCCGATGTGTACATTCATAGAGAAATACTAGAATGGGTTCACCTTTATGTACCTCCTATTACACAAATATATTAATGATTTTTTGAGAATCCTCTCCTAGATAAATCATATTTCATATATGTATTTTGTCATCATAACTATGACGAATAATCCTTATTAGATATTTTGGGAGGGGAACATACGTTTTTGACCTGCTTTTGATGGTATGAATGATGATTTCTAAAAGCTTGAGTAGCCGTACGGCCGACTTCCTATTCCAGTTTCCTCCTTTTTCTTTTATCCAAAGAGAAGAACTAGAGGGATTAGCCTCCCAGGTTAAAATTGTGTACTATACAGAAGGTGAATATATTTTTCAGGAAGGGGAGGAAGCTACTGGCATGTTATACGTCCTGAATAAGGGGCAGGTAAACTTCTATAAATCTACAGAGGAGGAAGAAAAGCTGATAGACGTATGTGATGTGGGAGATACTTTTGGGATTAGGTCATTTTTGTCTGAAAATCCTTTTCTGGTTAGCGCGAAGGTAGTTCAAGAGGCAGTGGTATGTATTTTTGAGAAGGAAAAATTCGCATCTATACTTGAGAATTTTCCTAAGGTATCCCTGTACTTCGCAGCGGGATTTGCGGCGGGTCAGCCGGTAGTGAGACCAGAGAAAGGGAACTTCACGGACGTGCGTAAGGAGCTGAGCCAGTCCCGGGAATATCCCTTCCTATTTCGGGAGCCGGATGTGATTAAGCTGCCCGGCACCTTGGAAGTGATTACTTGTTCTCCCTCCCAGAAGATTCAAGAGGCTGCCCAGCTTATGAGTAGTAAAAAGATAGGTTCTTTAGTAGTAGTTAACTCAGACAAGCATCCTGTAGGCATTCTCACGAAATCAGATTTTACCCGAAAAGTGGCTACGGGTTTATTTAGTATCCATGAGGAGGTCAGGCACTTCCTTGATTTCCTGGGGACTGCTGTCATGGTGGCACATCACGCTAATTTTGATGTAGCCATGATACGGAAAATGATCAGAGAAAAGGTGAAAGGGTTTTATTTCTATAATCCAGTGGTAGATACCGCTACCATGGCCAGGAAACTCCTCTATCCTGACATTCGCCCTGAGTATATTAATCCCAAATCCCTCACACTAGATGCCTTGGTATCTCACTATAGAATATCTACTTCAGATAGGCATACTGCCTGGGGAGATGCTTTAATTACTGCTAAGCTATTT
Organism: Bacteroidota bacterium; assembly: GCA_039026975.1. Classification (GTDB taxonomy): domain Bacteria; phylum Bacteroidota; class Bacteroidia; order J057; family J057; genus JBCBKZ01. The sequence continues at coordinate 5,869 of JBCCLI010000200.1, forward strand.
TTGATTATGTTAAAAGAATTGGGGCGTAAAGGCCCTGTTACCTTACAAGACTTACAATAAGAAAGAATGACTGCTACATTTAATGCATTTTGGGTAGAAGAAAAGGAGGGTACCTTTACCCGCTCCCTTACTGAAAGATCTACAGACTCCTTACCTGAGGGAGATGTGCTGATTAAGGTACATTACTCAGCCCTAAACTATAAGGATGCGCTTTCAGCTACCGGTAATAAAGGCGTAACTCGGAAATACCCGCATACGCCTGGGATAGATGCTGCCGGAATAGTGGAAGAAAGCTCAGCCAGCCAATTCCAGAAAGGCCAGAAAGTAATAGTAACTAGCTATGACCTGGGCATGAATACCTCAGGAGGATTTGGAGGGTACATACGCGTGCCTGCCGGATGGGTACTCCCGTTGCCGGAGGGAATGAGCTTGAGGGAAAGTATGATTCTGGGAACAGCAGGCCTAACAGCTGGAATAGGAGTATGGAAAATGCAACAGATGGGCCAAAAAGTTGCTGATGGACCTATCATGGTAAGCGGAGCATCAGGAGGAGTAGGTAGCTTGGCAGTAGCTATCCTTCATCAAGCAGGCTATGAGGTGATAGGAAGTACGGGAAAAACCACAGCAGCAGCCTACCTTAACACCCTGGGTGCTTCAGAAATAGTGGACAGAGCTGCTATCAATGATGAGTCAGGGAAACCCCTCATTAGAGGGATATGGGCGGGAGCCATAGATACAGTAGGAGGGAATACGCTGGCTACCCTGCTAAAAGGCTGTAAGGCCAATGGGAGTGTGGCCGCCTGCGGGCTGGTTGCAAGCCCTTCTCTGAAATCCACTGTGTTCCCATTCATCATTAAGGGGATAAATCTGCTGGGGATAGATTCTGCTACTTGTCCCATGGAAGTGAGAACTCAGGTATGGGAGAAATTAGCTTCTGACTGGAAGGTGCCTACCTTGGGAGAAATAGTGACTGACATTAAGCTGGAAGAATTGGATACGTACATTGAACAGATTCTAGCCGGGAAAACCCAGGGTAGGGTTGTGGTGAAAGTCTCTTAGAATAAATCAAGGAATGGGGTCAACCGTCTTACCTCTACCTGAACAGGAGAAGATGTATCTGCTGGTAATTCTTCAGGTCTAATGATGAGGGGAGAAATATGTACCCGATCTCCCCATCCAGCTTAAATTGGTCAAGCTGAAAACCTAATTTAAGGTTTACGCGCAGTATAAGGGCCTTGGGAAGAGCCTGTCTCCTGTACCCATGGAGCAGTCGCTGGAACATAATTAGTCTGTGATTCCGGTAGTTAGTATGTGTGCGTTCTTAAGAGGAGGCAGGTAGAAAAAGCATAGTAGATACAAGGACCGAAAGAGTCTTTATACATACCTATCTATGGATTCGCGGTTGGAAAAAATGTTGTGGCTGCTTTTGTATTTTATACGCGAGAATTAACTCAATCTACACTAGCAATAAATATAGATATATGGATACTTTATTATTTTATGATTCTTAATTAGATTTACTTTAGAACCCATTACTACTCCTAACTCGCATAGATTATGACCAAGAGAATTACCTCATTTGAGGATTACCAATCAACCTACAAGAAGAGCGTAGCGCAGCCCGAAGCCTTTTGGGATGAGGTAGCCAATACCTTTAGCTGGAGAAAGAAGTGGGATAAGACCCTGGAATGGGACTTTAGGTCCCTGGATGTGACATGGTTTCAAGGAGGAACCTTAAATATTACAGAAAACTGCCTGGACAGACATCTGGAAAGCAGGGGAGATCAGGCGGCTATTATTTGGGAGCCGAATGAGCCTGATGGGGAAACGCTTACCTATACCTACAAGCAGCTACACGCAGCCGTGTGTAAAATGGCCAATGTGCTCAAAAATAATGGAATCAAGAAAGGGGATAGAGTTTGCTTCTATATGCCCATGGTTCCAGAACTAGCCATAGCAGTCTTAGCCTGTGCCAGAATAGGGGCTGTCCATTCAGTAGTATTTGCAGGATTTTCAGCTACGGCCTTGGCAGACAGAATAAATGATGCTTCCTGTAATATGGTCATCTGCTCTGACGGTAACTTCAGGGGGAAAAAGCAGATACCTGTAAAAGAGGTAGTAGATAAAGGACTGGAGTCTACTACTTCTGTAGAGACAGTATTAGTCCTTAAGCACACAGGTCAGAACGTAGCCTGGATAGAAGGGAGGGATAAGTGGATACATGAGGAGCTACCAAAAGCAGATGATCACTCTGAGGCAGAGGAGATGAATAGTGAAGACCTCCTCTTTATCCTCTATACCTCAGGGTCTACTGGAAAGCCTAAGGGGGTAGTACATACCTGTGGCGGATACATGGTCTACACAGAATACACCTTCAGGAATGTCTTCCAATACCAGGAGGGAGATATTTACTGGTGTACGGCAGATATAGGCTGGATTACTGGCCACTCCTACATTATTTATGGGCCGCTACTTGCCGGCGCTACTACTGTTATGTTTGAGGGCGTTCCAACTTATCCGGATGCAGGTAGATTTTGGCAAATATGTGAAAAGCTGGGGGTTACCCATTTTTATACGGCCCCTACGGCCATTCGCGCCTTGATGGCTAAGGGACTAGAACATGTAACGCCTTATGACCTGAGTAAGCTAAAAGTGTTAGGCTCTGTGGGAGAACCCATTAATGAAGAGGCCTGGCACTGGTATGATGAACATATAGGGAAGAAAGGCATCCCCATAGTAGATACTTGGTGGCAGACAGAAACAGGGGGGATGATGATTTCTCCTATTGCAGGTATTACTAAGTTGGAACCCTGCTGTGCTACCCTCCCCTTACCCGGTGTCCAACCCATTTTAGTAGATTCTGATGGGAAAGAGGTAGAAGGCAATGACGTGGAGGGACTTCTATGTATTAAATTTCCCTGGCCCTCCATGATCAGGACTACCTATGGAGATCATGAGCGTGCCAAGAAGACCTATTTCTCCATGTTTGATAATCTCTACTTTACAGGAGATGGAGCTAGGAGAAATAAAAACGGTAACTATAGAATCATTGGAAGGGTAGATGATGTGATCAATGTGTCTGGGCACAGAATGGGCACCGCAGAAGTGGAAAATGCCATAGACCAACACCCTAATGTGGTAGAGTCTGCCGTAGTGGGCTACCCACATGAGATTAAAGGACAAGGGATCTATGCCTATGTCACGGTTCAGCAGGAGGGAAATCCTGATGAGCTGAGAAAAGAAATTCTCCAGGTAGTAACTAAGGAGATAGGCCCTATAGCTAAACCGGATAAGATTCTGGTAGTGTCGGGTCTCCCTAAGACACGCTCAGGAAAAATCATGCGACGTATTTTGAGAAAAATAGCAGAAGGCACTGCTGAAAACCTGGGAGATACTTCGACCTTACTGGACCCTTCCGTAGTAGATGAAATCAAGTCCGCTGCTGCTGCCCTATAAAGGATTCAAGAGTGGTTTAAAGATACTGAGAACCCTGTCTGATCATTAGGCAGGGTTTTTACGTACGCTGATGCCAAAATCAAGGGAGGCTATCCCTGGATGAGGGTTTAAAAAATGAAAAAGAGTCAGTAGCTTTAAAGGGATAAAAGTAAAAGGTGTTATTAAATTTAGTTTGATACGTTATGTCAAGCAGTATTCCCTAAAAATACAATAATACCCTTTTCAAGTAGGGCTGGATGTTGCGAAATTGATTGGATGAACATTTCAAACTTACAGAAATATGTCAAAGGAGAAGCTTAAAGAACGAGTTGAACATATAACTGAGATGGTTCGTGATTTTTGTGGGTTGAAACTAAATGAAGAATACTTTTCGCTATCTGAAAAGCTCATTGGGAAACTGAAGAGGAAAAGGCCTAGTCCGCTATTAAGAGGAAAAGAGGAAATATGGGCTGCCAGTATTGTTCATACCATAGGGTATGTTAACTTTCTTTATGACAAATCTTTTGAGCCTCACCTATCTTTTGATGAGGTTAATGATTTTTTCGGCACTAAAAAATCAAGTGTTGGGAGTAAATCTTCTCAGATAAGGAACATGTTCAAATTGAATAGATTAGGTAATTATGATTTTATGACCACGTATATTAAAAATCGTAATCCTCTTTATAACATGGTTCTTGTAAATGATCTCATACTTCCTATTTCAGAACTTCCTGAAGAATATCAGAAGTTAGTTAAGGAAGCACGGGATAAAGGAGAAGATATTCAACTCTTTACAAAATAGTATCCCGATTGGGAGTATGATAATTTAGGTTGGATTCCATAGTAATTACACACTTATTCCTTATTTAAATAGCCATTAACGTCATGCTTAGAGCTATTCATAATTGGATACCCTACTATTTTGTGAAATCAGTCTTGATAATCTATAATCTTAATATTTATACATGAGTACAAAGGACGTGTTTATAGTATCTGCTGTGAGAACCCCTATTGGAAGCTTTGGGGGTGTCTTGAAAGGGTTTTCAGCTACTCAATTAGGCGCACATGCCATTAAGGGAGCCTTGGAAAAGGCGGGTGTATCAGCAGATCAGGTAGATGAGGTATTTATGGGAAATGTAGTGTCCGCTAATTTGGGGCAGGCACCTGCTCGTCAGGCAGCCATATATGCAGGCATCCCTGATACTGTTCCTTGTACCACCATTAATAAGGTGTGTTCTTCAGGTGTAAAGTCTGTTATGATTGGTGCCCAAAGCATTATGCTAGGGATGGCAGACATAGTAGTAACAGGTGGCATGGAGAGCATGACCAATATTCCCTTCTACCTGCCTAAAGCTCGCTATGGCTACGGATATGGGAATGGAGAAATCATTGACGGGCTAGCTAAAGATGGACTAATAGATGTGTATAATGAGTATGCTATGGGCGTATGTGCAGATAATACTGCTGCCAAATATGGATTCTCACGGGAAGACCAGGACGCTTTCGCCATTAGTTCCTATAAGCGGTCAGCCTCCGCTACTGAATCAGGGAAGTTTAGCGGAGAGATCATTCCCATAGCAGTCCCCCAACGCAAGGGAGATCCTATAGTTGTAGCGGAAGATGAAGAGTTTAAGCGCGTCAAATTTGAGAAGATTCCCAACCTCAGGCCCGCCTTTACCAAAGACGGTACCGTAACTGCTGCGAATGCCTCCACCATCAATGACGGAGCTAGCTCTCTGATTTTGGCCAGTGAAGCTGCTGTGAAAAAGTATGGCCTTAGCCCCGTAGCAAGGATTGTTTCCTTTGCAGATGCAGCCCATGAGCCTGAGTGGTTCACTACAGCCCCTACTAAAGCTGCTCCTAAAGCGCTGGAAAGGGCAGGTCTCTCCCTCAATGAGATAGATTACTTTGAGGTAAATGAAGCTTTCTCTGTGGTTACCCTGGCTTTTAATAAAATGCTGGAATTAGATCCTGAAAAAGTAAATGTACATGGGGGAGCCGTTTCTTTGGGGCATCCATTAGGCGCTTCTGGAGCTAGAATTATAACTACCCTAAATGGCGTTCTCCAGCAACATGACGCTAAATATGGACTAGCGGCTATCTGTAATGGTGGAGGAGGGGCTTCTGCCATGATTCTGGAGAAGGTGTAAGTACACAGGGATGAATGTACTCGCTCTTTACTAC
>JBCCLI010000201.1:0-11425 GCA_039026975.1 Bacteroidota bacterium
CTCCTATGCTCCCCTCTGTGATTTATAGATGGCCAGGGCTGCCCGAATCTTACCATATTCCATTTTAGGCTCTATATAGTCGAAATAGGGTTTCAGTTCATCCTTCATCCCGATGACTTTTACGCTTTGGCTGATCTTGTCCCATTCTCTGTCTGAGAATAACTCCTCCGGCTTGATGATGTATCCCTTATCTACCACCTGCGCTAAATGGGTGTAGATGGTCCCGGTTTGGACGGCCCTATTTCTGGCTATCTCTGCTACCTTCATACCTTTCTGGTATAAGTAGAGGGTAACATGGGTAGTAGTACCTTTAATGGCTATACCCATTTCCTTGTCCGTATACTGCTTATAGATAAACTTCCTGATTTGCCGTAGAAAGGGCTTTCCGTATTCTTTTAGTTTAGCGTTACTCATTCCACTTACCCTGGCCATTTCTTTTAAGCTGACGGGAAGCTTTTTGACCATGTCTTCCAAGGTAGGATCTCCCAAAATGAGGTAGGGAGCCATATCTGTTTCTTTGGCCAGCTTCTGCCGGAAAGTTTGGAGGAAAGTAAGTAGGGCTTCCTGAAACTGCTCTTTCTTACTCTTAGGCTTAACCCTTTCTGCCACACTTTCCTGTCTGCTAGACCACGTCTGGAAAGCTACCAGCTTAACTGGTTTTTTCTCCTTTAATACTTCCCAGCCCGCTGGGGTCATTCTCAAGGTATTTCCCTGATCATAGGCTATCTCTATAAATCCCAACTGACATAATTGCATAAGCGCCTGTGTCCAATGAGAGAAAGGCATGCTCCTACCAGCCCCATAGGTTTTGATGGTGTGGTACTCCTTATCTATAAGTTCTTTTCTGCTGGACCCACGGAGAATATCTGATAGCATATTAATCCCTACATATTCTCCCTTTCTCTCTAAGCGCACAATGGCAGATAGCGCCATGAGGGTAGTTGAGGTTCCATCCACGTAGGCAGGAGGATTTTTACATACATCACAGGTTCCACAGCCTGCCTCCTTAAATTCTCCAAAATAACTCAGGAGAATCCGCCGTCTACATACCTGTGATTCTGCAAAGGCTTTCATCTGTTCCAGTTTACTTAGCTGGATATCTGCTTGCCCGCTCCCACTGGCAAACTCTTGAAGCTGGATCACATCTGCATATGAGTAAAACAGCAAGGTATAAGCAGGTAAGCCATCTCTTCCCCCCCGCCCTATTTCCTGGTAATAGTTTTCCAGGCTTTTGGGCAGATTATAATGGATGACCCACCTCACATTGGGCTTGTCTATGCCCATCCCAAATGCTATGGTAGCACAGACTATCTGGATATCATCTAGGCGGAACTTCTTTTGAACTTTTTTTCTGACACTGGCTGAAAGACCGGCGTGGTAAGCCTCAGCTTCAAAGCCCGCTTTTCTCAGCTTTTCTGCCAACGATTCTGTCCCTCTTCTACTCAGGCAGTAAATAATCCCTGACTGGTTAGGCCGGTAAGAGAGAAAATCCTGAATAACCTTAATCCTATTTCTTGCGGGTAGCACCTCTAAAAACAGATTGGGCCTATCAAAGGAGGAGATAAAGGTGGAGGCCTCCTTCATGCCCAGCTGGTGGAGAATATCTCTACGTGTAGTCTTATCCGCAGTAGCTGTAAGCGATACCAGCGGTACATTGGGAAGCCTTCTTTTGAGAATGCGTAGCTTAGCATACTCTGGCCTGAAGTCATGGCCCCAGGAGGAGATACAGTGAGCTTCATCTACTGCCACTAAATTAATGGGAAGCATCTCCAGCCTGTTCAATAGTTCATCCGTCAGGACTCTTTCTGGTGCAGCATATAACAACTTTAAATCTCCTTTCTCTAACTTCTGAATGACCTTGGCCTGCTCAGTCAAGGATTGGGAGCTGTTAAGGTAGGCTGCCTCCACACCATTTGCTTTCAATCCATCCACCTGATCCTGCATCAAGGCTATCAGCGGAGAAATAACGAGACAGGTCCCTTCCAGCATGAGAGCAGGTAGCTGATAGCAGAGAGATTTTCCCCCTCCGGTAGGCATGACTACCAGGGTATCATTTCTGTCAAGAATAGATTGGATGACGTCTAATTGTCCAGGTCTGAAAGAATCGTAACCGAAATAGGTCTTAAGGGTAGATAGTGCTAATTGTTTATCCACATGCGTATTACTAGGATTACGAAGATACCCAAATTAATGCTAAGCTGAACAGATTCTCTTAAAAGAATAAGCCTGCTTTAGCGAAAAATATCTGCTCCTACTTTAGCTATTTTTCCCTCAGTCCCACTTATTCCTGGATGCTAATACAGCAAAAAGTAGAATGGGTACCAGCAAAGGCAGAAGAGCATATGCCCAGTTCACATCCCTTGATTCCTGGAAAAAATGGGGCTTTCCTTTCTCAAACCCTATCTGGTCTGTGGTAAAGTTTGAGAATATAGCCGGATAATAGGTGAGTCGGACCTGTTCATGGAACCCTTTTGTATGTTCCAGAAAGGCCATATAGTTACTGAGGTCAGTGCCTGCCAGCCCATTTAGGGACAGTTGGGTGTGCATAGTAGGGATGAGGTAGGCCCACATCTTACTGGTTTCCTCTCTTAGGCGCACTTTCTCCTTCATAGATTGACTTTCCACCTGCGACTCTTCATCTCCCAAATATTGCATAGCATAATACCACATCCAGTTAAATCCTTCCTCAGGTGGGTAGCCATATGAAGTAAACTGGGGATAACGGCCATAAAATTTTTCCATGGTCTCTCGTTTATTAGTATCCCACTTTTGGTGATAGGCATCCCGCTGCTTAATCATGGTAGATAGAGCCTCCGGGATAGGATAATAAGTAGTGATGAAATTGTTGAGCGTAGCAGGTACCAAGACTACCAGTGTTAGCCAAATAGACAACAACATCAGGGCGTTAACATTGGAATTCTTCTGCAAAGAAACCACCCAGTAACTGAGGGAGAACCAGAATAAGAGGTAACACACACTAAGCAGGGAAAAAGCCAAGAAAGCCTCATCTACAGGTATATCCAGTAGGAACAGACCTGCTATCAAAATAAATAACACAGTAGCCATGAGTACACTTATCCGCACAAGCAGCTTATTAAGCATATAATTGCCTTTAGACTTAGCCATTACGCCTACTATTCTCCAGGTACCCGTTTCATTCTCCTGGGAGAATAAGTTATAGGTAAAGGCGATAATGATGAGCGGAAACACATAGACGATTAAAAAGCTCAAATCCATGTTGCCAAATAGGAGATTTACCGGATTCACTAATTCAGTATCATACTTCTGGCCTTCCAAGGTGAGCATGTTCACCCTCATGATCTCAGGATGAACATCCCGCTGGCCGATGGAGAGACTTGCCAGTGGCTTAGGGGTATTTACCAGGGTAAATTTTAGGTAGTAGAACAGTAACCCCAGGTCATCAGGGTGTAGGGCTATATTTCTTTCTACATGGGCGGCTTGCTCCTCTACTACCTGTGAAGCAGCCAGGGCTTGTTCATCCAAAAACTTTTTGCCTATCACCAGGCTCGTAATCCCAAGGGCCAAGGTCAGCCCTAGCCCTAATAGAGAGGTTCTGGATTTGAAAAATTGTTTGAGAAGAATGGAATACATAGCTTAAATAGCATTAGCTTTTTTTGAATAGGAGAATAGCATGAGCGTGGTGAATCCTATCCAAAAGACAATGGATAATAGGGAGAGCCACTCCTGTTTTAGGCTTTCTACCAGACTAATTTGTTGGTAAGTGAAATCAGGGAAGGCTTTCCACTCCTTTCTATCTATCACGAATACCTTACCTTCAGAACCGCTTACCTTGCTGGAACTGATAAATTCCATTTGTAGGTAATTCATCTTTTGGGCCATTTCATATCTGTATGCTTCTGCTTGCTGTTGGAAGGCTACATAGGCGTTAAAATCACTGGCCGATAAGGCCATGGAAACATTTTTAATAGCCAGGTAAGGGTTAAGAAAGGCTAAATATCGGGTGAGCTGGTTTTGTTTTCTGTACTGGGCTAGGAGCTGGTCATGGTGTTTATTATAAATTTTAGCACTTAGCTTTTCTCCTTCTCCCATGATAAATCCTCCATAGTTAAAGGGTAGGTGGGTTACGGAATCTACCTGATGAACTTCCAGTACAGAGTCTCTCAGAGCTGCGAAATAGGGATCAAAGGGATCATGGCTATCTCCTGTCTTAATTACCTCTTTTTCTATGGCAGACTTAAAGGCAATCTTATTGGGGGCGCTATATATATAGGAGCCTACTGCCTGGGCAGCTTTCGGCATTAAGACTACCATGAGAAGCCAAAGTCCCAACAACTTTACAAGGGCTTGCCTGGAAGAAGTGCTACGAGCGGATACCAGTACGCTGGTCATGCAAACAGCAATGATAAAACATATATAAACTGACACCACTAGTCCAAATCTTAGCCAGACATCCGGGCTATCATCTCCTGCTACTATCAGCATAAACAGTAAGCCTAGTAAAAAGGGAAGGGTAAACAGCATAGCTACCCTAAATAATCCCAGGCTCTTCCCCAGAAGTATCTCTTTCCAGCTAGCTCCCTGGGTGAGAAATATCTTCAGAGTCCCATTTTCCCGCTCAGATACTATGGTGGTATATCCCAGGAAAAAAATAATGAGGGGTAGAAGTAGCTGTAGAATAGTAGCCATACTTAGCTCCCCAAACCTAAGGAGCCCTGTAGAAAAGCTGGCCTCAGAAAAATTCACCATATTTTGCTTATGGGCTTCCAGAAAAACAGCGTTCCCCACATAACTTTCCAGTCCAAACTCAAAAATGCTCAGGGGATTTTTCACCCTGAAGGCGAAGGTTCCAAAATGGGCCATTCGGTGTGGATGCTTATCAGGATTAGCCTCCCAGCTTTCTCTTGCTTCTTCTTGATGGTGAATCCGATAGGTATTTTGTTGGTAGTAATTATATCCACTTATGGAGGCAAATAGGAGTAATAAAAGCATGATGCCAGCCAAAGGATACAGGGCCCTTCCTTTGAAAATGGAAGTCACAAACTGAGAACCAATCAAGCGTATGATATGTAGTCGCATACTCGTGTGAATTTCTGGTAAAGGGGTATGATCCCAACCGTTAAATGGTCTTTAGATACAGCTGCTGTAATTCATTAGCTGTGATCTGACTGGTACCTGTGGTATGTACCAATTGGCCTTCTTTCATGATCCCTATGGTAGTGCCCACATTTACCGCATTAAACAGGTCATGGGTTGCCATAAATATGGTTTTCCCCTCGGAGGCCAGTTCTTTACAAATGGAGGTAAATTCATCCGTTGCCTTTGGGTCCAGACCAGAGGTGGGTTCATCCATAAATACCACTTGCGCCTTTTTTGAGAGCGCTATGGCGATCCCTACTTTTTGGCGCATCCCCTTAGAGTAGGTGGAAAGCTTTTTATGGAGGTCTTTTTCCGCTAAGCCAGCTTTTATGAGCAGGGCTATCAACTCATTTTTTGAAAGCCTGAAGCCTGCTAGCCTACTGAAGAAGGCGAGGTTTTCTATCCCATTCATATTCCCGTATAACTGCACCACCTCCGGAATATAGGCTACTAAGTGGTTAGTCTCTGCTCCCTTTTTGACTTCTATGTCATTTATAAGGGCTTTCCCACTGCTGGGGCTGATCAGCCCTAAAAAGAGATTTATAGTGGTGGTTTTACCTGCCCCGTTCTGACCGAGTAAGCAATAAATTTCTCCTGCATCTACTGAAAAGGTTAAATCTGCCAGGGCTGGCTGATCATCAAAGGACTTTGAAAGCTTAATGGCTGCTAACATGGGTTGCTGTGGCTATAAATGTATCTTTTTCAAGAAGCAAGAATATTACCGTAGGAAAGGGGCATTTACATTGGAATACCCTTCCCTCTGTGTACTTGCTTGAGACAAATGTAGGCTTAACTCCCCCATCACGCAACACTGTTGCACAAATAGCCCTATTTCTTTTGGATTCCTCTTCCGAGGCAGATCTGTGGCATGTCTATACCTCCTTCAGCTTAGTATTCACATGTACGTCTGCATGAAGGGTTTTGTGAACGGGACACCTATCTGCCATTTCTAGTAAGCGGGCACGCTGTTTATCATCCAGCTTCCCCACTAATTCTATCTCCCGGTCAAATATGTCTATCTTAGTACCTTCCCTTTCACACGCTTCACAGTCTTCTGCATAATCTTTTGCGTGAGAAAGATGGACTTTCACTTCCTGCAGGTCCCATTTTTTTCTATTGGCGTACATGCGTAAGGTCATGCTGGTACAGGCACCTAAGGACGCAGCAAGTAATCCATAAGGAGTAGGACCCAGATTTTCTCCCCCCACACTCTCTGGTTCATCAGCTAATAATCTGTGTGGGCCTATTCTAATCTCAGTAGTATAGCCCTCAGATCCAGTGTGAACTACTACCTGCTTTTCTGTTTCCAAGTCTTCTTCTGACCTCAATTCTATGTATCGCATAGCCCATGAAGCTATCACACTCCCTGCATATACTGCATCTGCCTTACGAGTAAGCAGATGATCTGCCCCATCAAGTGAAATATAGCTTTTTGGATGCATAGCCATTTTATAGATCAGCTCTGCATTCTTAATATTGACTATTTCATCCTGAGGAGAATGCATGACTAATAAGGCCTTTTTAAGTTTACCCACATGCTCTTGGGACACCTTGAGCAGGTCATCTATAAACTGACGCTTAATGGTAAATGGCCTTCCTCCTATGTTCACTTCCGCTACTCCTTTAGCTAGAATTTCTTCCTCACTATCCTGAATAAGGTGCTTTACGTGCACAGGATCAGCCGGGGCACCTATGGTAGCCACTGCCTTGATGGAGGGTATCTTGAGTCCTGCCATTAAGACAGCTGCCCCCCCTAGAGAATGTCCTATCAATAATTGGGGAGGCTCTATGGCCTCTGCCATACATTCCGCCGCTGCCAGCAGATCCTCTACATTAGAGCTGAAGTTAGTATCAGCAAATTCTCCTTCACTTTGACCTAGTCCCGTAAAGTCAAATCTCAGTACAGCTACTCCTTGTTGGGTGAGGGACCCACTGATATTCCGTACTGCATTCAGATTGGAGCTACAGGTAAAGCAGTGAGCAAAGACAGCACATGCCAGGGGCTTTCTGTCCAGGGGAAGGTCTAATCTGGCATTCAGTATCTGTCCTTGCTTATTGGGAAATTTAAGGCGTTGTGATTTCATTTTTTAGCTATTCGATCGAAGTTGAAGGCTTTTCACCTGGATTCGGGTCTTTTGGCTGACAAGTATGTGAAGTTTTCTGAAAGTCTTACAGGTCTACCAGACTTTTAGCATAATTTTATCTGTATTTTGACTAGTAGAATTATGGTATATGAAGGAATCTGTCTCTTTACAGAAGAAGTTATTGACATTTGCGCTCATTTCCTCGCCGCTCATTGCTTTATTTAGCTTCCTTCCCCTGATCTTATTATTCGAGACACTTATTTCCCAGACTGATTTTTCCCTTCAAAGGCCTATCACTGATATAGGATTATTAGGGAGATTTGTGGGGGGTATATTTGCCGTTAGCATTAGCGTGTTCATCATTTGGCTGATCAACATTAGCTTGCTGAATATTTTTCAGAAAAGGCAGCTATCTCAATTCCGGCTGTTAAGATATCTTGTATCCTATATTTTCTCCCTCAGTTTCATAGGTCTGATTTTACTCATTCGGTCTCAATTTGTCTCCACCCCTATGGATATAGGGTATATTAAGTATTATCCCATTGTAGGAGGGCTGGCCAATACCACCTTCATCTTAATTCTCATAGATCTACTGGTAAATCAACAAGCCAGGTCAGAACTGGAACTGGAAAAGGCCCAATTAGAGATCAGTAATCTGGTAGCCCGACAAGAACAACTTAAGCAGCAAATTCATCCCCACTTCTTATTTAATTCTCTGAGCACCATGGGGTCTTTAATTAAAAGAGAACCAAATGAAGCATACGTGTATGTAAATAAGCTAGCAGGCTTTCTACGGAATTCACTTACTATGGCCCAGGAAGATCTGGTATCCGTCAACAAAGAGTTATCCTACTTTGAAGCCTATATGCAGCTTCAGAAAACCCGCTTTGGAACAGCCATCTCCTATGAGGTTAGCTTATCGGAAGCTACTCGCACCCTGGGGAAACTCCCAGTATTTACGCTTCAACTATTAGGAGAAAATGCCATTAAGCACAATGCTTTCTCCACAGAGACTCCCCTTACTTTACTCATAGAAGAAAAAGATGGCTGCATATGGGTGAGTAACAATGTTATTCCCAAATATAGTACTGAAGAGACCACCCAAGTAGGCCTGATGAACTTATCTAATCGGTATGTAATATTGGGGTCTTCTCCTCCGAAAATTCTTGAGTTGGATAGGCAGTTTTCAGTCATTCTCAACATCCTCTAAGTATGAAAATCATTATCATAGAAGATGAATCTCTTCTAGTGGAAGAGTTAGCAGATATCATCAGAGGAATAGATACCCAGATCCAAATTATTAAGACCCTGAGTAGCGTACAGGAATCCCTTACTTACCTGGCCACGCATGATATGCCTGATCTTTTCTTCTCAGATATTCAGCTTCCTGATGGACTGAGCTTTGATATATTCAGACAAATTAACCTACAAGTCCCTGTAGTATTTTGTACAGCTTATGACCAGTATGCCCTGGATGCATTCAAATTTAATGGAATTGACTATGTCCTAAAGCCCTTTAATGCAACAGAGATAGCCCGTACCTTGGATAAATACCATACCTTCTTTCAGCAAGACAGTCTTAACGCTATCGATTACAGTCAGTTACTACAGCTAGTAGAGACATATCCACAAAAAGGGAGTGGCACCTTACTCATCCATCAGGGGGAGACAATCTTACCCATCAAAATCAGACAGGTAGCCATTGTGGCCCTGGAGAATGGTATTACCTACCTATACACCTTTGACCTGAAGCGCTATCCTATCTCCTACACCATAGAAACCCTAAAGAATATGCTTGGAAGCCGATTCTTTAGGGTAAACCGACAGTACCTTATTAGTAGAGATGCCGTCTTGGAGGTAAAGCACTATTTTGCCAGGAAGCTTCTCATCATACCTACCCTTTCATTTGAGGGAAAACTCCTTGTCAGTAAGGCTAGGTCTACTGATTTCCTGGACTGGCTACAGTCCGAATAGTGTTAAGATTTTCTTAAAAATTCCCCTCCCTTCTTTCCCCTCCACTGCTAGCTGTAGACACTAAGCTGCCCTAGTGCCTGTTTCAAGGGGAATATTGTCCAATTCAGTTCGAATTTTCCCTAGTCTTTGGCTGTTCTTTTAAATCTTAGCCTCAGGAAGAATAGAAACATTGGGAATAAGAGTATCTCCTTGAATGTCCAAGGGGTATCAAGTCCATGTTAGAGAGTGGGCTTCTTACTGTCAATAATCATCACTTATCAAACCAAACTATAATGTATCAGGAAATTCTGTTAAGCTTTTCTCCCTATTTATTTGTTGCTGGCTTAGTAGTAGGATTTTTAGTGGGCTACCTCAGCCAAAGACCCATTTCTTCTCTGTCTCCTTTGCTAGCCATTCCAGCCGTTACTTCCTCTTTAGTAGCTCAAAAGCCTTCCGAAAGAACTCGCTACCAATCCTTCCATTTACCTGAGGAGAGAAAGACCCAATACCTACAAGAAATCTTGAGGTTGATAGAGAACGAAAAGGTATATAGAAGCCATGAGATAAGTCTGGTAAAACTTTCTGAAAAAATGTCTATTCCTCCTAGGTACATCTCCCAGATCATCAATGAAAAGTGCGAGGTCAGCTTCACAGAATTTATCAACCAGTACAGAATCAAAGAGGCTAAGGAAATTTTGTTGGACCCTGACTACTTAAAATTCTCTATATCAGGCATTGCCTCAGAGGTGGGTTTCTCAAGTAGGCAGTCTTTTCATCAAGCATTTAAACGTTTCACAGGCACCACTCCGGCTAAGTTTAGAGAAAGCTGTCAAGATTCAAGAATACCTACATATTCCTCTTAAAAATCCATTTCCCACTCCCATTTATCTCCCGTTCAAGGGGAAATCGATAATCACAAATAACTGATCAAATGATGATGCAATTAACACGAACAGGGATAAGAGCGAGCATATGCCTGGGCCTTACTCTCTTTATGGCATCCTTCACTGGCTGTGAGGAGGATGAATCTATAGACCCCTTAGGTAACTGGCTGGAACTCTCAGACTTTGAAGGCATCCCCCGAACTGATGCTGCCTCCTTCCAGATAGGGGATAAAGGCTATGTGGTGGGGGGATATGACGGCTTTGACAGGCTGAAGGATGTATGGGAGTATGATCCTGTGCGAGACTTTTGGGTACAGAAAGCTGATTTACCCGGGGTGGAAAGAAACTCTGCAGTAGGTTTTTCCATAGGAAACACAGGATACATAGGAACAGGCTATGATGGAAAAAATGAACTGAAGGATTTCTGGGCTTTCAATCCAGACTCTAATACATGGGTAGCCAAGGCTAATTTTGGTGGATCTGCCAGATATGGGGCGGTAGGCTTTTCTCTACAGGGGAAAGGATACATAGCTACCGGTTATGACGGTAATAACCTCAAGGATATGTGGGAGTATGATCCTGCTGCTGATACATGGACCCAGCAAGTAAGTGTAGGAGGATCTAAGCGAGTAGATGGATTTGCCTTTATCCTGAATGACAGAGCCTATGTAGGTGGAGGAAGAAATAATGGAGTATATGAAGATGACTTCTGGGAATATGATCCCGGACAGAAAATCTGGAACCGCAAAGCTGACTTAGTCAATGATGAAGATGATGGCATAGATGACTATAACATAGTGAGAGGCAATGCCATCAGTTTTGCAACTACGGCAAAAGGATACATAGGCTTGGGCTTCAATGGAGGGAATCAGACGGATGTATGGGAGTATGATCCCGGTTTAGACTATTGGATAGAAAAGACTGATTTCGAGGGAGTTTCCAGAAACGGTGCCTTAGCCTTTGTCTTTAATGATAATGGATATATTCTCACTGGTACCAGTGGGGGCACCTCTGCCTTTGATGACGTATGGCTCTTTGAACCCTTTATTGAGAATAATGAAGATGATTAAGAATAAAGGAGGGGTCATTTTCCTGATAGGGTTCATAGGCATAAGCCTTTTATGGACTCATACCTATCGTACTGCCAGTCCACCAGCGCGTCTGGAAGTAGTACCCATGGAAGTAGCAGGAGGTTGGGGGTATTCCATCATGCTAGACGGAAAGGCCATCATCATCCAGGACGTAATCCCGGCTATATCAGGTAGATATGCCTTCACCCGGGAAAAAGATGCACTAGCCGTAGGCAACTGGGTTTGCACCCAAATAGCAGGAGGTAGGTCGCCCTCCGTGAGTCCAGAAATAGTAACCCATCTGTTAGAAAATCCC
>JBCCLI010000202.1:0-11415 GCA_039026975.1 Bacteroidota bacterium
TTCACAACGTTTTTGAGATTCTCCAGGCATCTCTTTATAAGTCAGAAAGTAGTGCTTCAAGCGAGAAACAATAGAAGAAGGTACTTCCTGTATGTCAGTCCACTCCTGGTATACCTCATCTCCCTGTAAAACGGCAATGATTTTATCATCTGCTTCCCCTCCGTCTAGCATTCTGAATCCTCCTATAGGGATAGCTTGTACTAAAATATCCCCGTGGGTAATATCTCTTTCTGTTAATACGCAGATATCTATGGGGTCTCCATCTCCTACTATTCCCTTGCGGCCCGTTTTTTCCATACAGTAATTAGCTACGCTATCCGCACAATACGTTTGGGGGATAAATCCATACAGAGCAGGGACAATGTTCGAAAATTTCTGAGGTCTATCTACTTTTAGGTAGCCTGTCTTTTTGTCTACCTCATACTTTACTGTGTCTGAAGGAACCACCTCTATGAAGCTGGTTACTTTCTCTGGTGCGTTTTTTCCAATCTGAACCCCATGCCAGGGATGAGATTTGTATCTGAGCCCGATAAGGTTCCACATTCTTCCCAACGTATTACTTTTCATACAAATCTTGAAATAAATTAATGAAGTTTGATAAAGTTAATATTATAATTTACGCAGCAACAATGGGAGTTTTCAGGACTATTTTCAAGTTCCTGCAAGAGAATCGTTTGTTTCTCCTATTGAATGGATATTATTCCTGAAGATTTTGTATTAACGTAACAATTAGATAATCCCTTTTCTAACAATTTGTTTATAGTATTCAAGGAATAGTATCCATCCTTTTATCCCTTAACTAACTGGTTTACAAACTTAGTTCCTGCTAAATAAGGTGAGTCAGGTTGAGTCAGCGCGATATTATTCATATGAAAATTGAGGAATTAGACAAGTACAGGACATATTAAAAGAGTAGCTTTTAAGAAGTTTAGGTCATCTTTAGAGAACTATCATGATCCGAATAATCAACATGGCATTCAGGTATATCTTTTTATCATTCCTTGCTATCTTAAGTAGCTCCACCTTAGCACAGGGAATAGATAAGACATTTTTCAGCCAGGCAGATGCTTTTTTTAAAGAGCACGTCAGGGAAGGTAGGGTAAATTATGAGCAAGTAAGAAGTGCTGCTGAATTCAGCCAGCTTCTGCAGCAAGTAAGTGAAGCCTCAGTCATGGGCTTAGATGCAGAAACCATTAAAGCTTTCTACATAAATGCATATAACCTTTTGGTTATTAAAGGTGCATTATCAGCATACCCTATAAGTTCTGTCCAGGACATCCCTAACTTTTTTGATAAGAAGGACTACGTAGTGGCTGGGGTGAAGGTAAGCCTAAACCAACTGGAAAAAGATATACTATTCCCCAACTTTCCTGATCCACGGTTTCATTTTGTGCTGGTCTGTGGTGCCTTAGGGTGTCCTCCCATCACAGATTTTGCCTACACACCAGAAAAACTGGATCAGCAACTGGACGCGCAAACCAAACTAGCGTTAAATGATCCTTCCTTCATCAGATTAGATGCAGCCAAGAAGGAAGTAGGCCTTTCCCAAATATTTTCCTGGTACCCGCAGGACTTTGGTGGTAGCAAAGCTAACATCATTACCTACATTAATCAGTACAGAGAAACCCAAATACCAGTTTCAGCAAGCGTTTCTTACTATCCATATGACTGGAGCCTGAATGATGCTAAATCTGTGGCGGATCTACTTCAGGGTAACCTAAGCTCAGCCTCAAATGCTGGCTCGAATAATTCTATCAGATATGTAGTTTCTTCTACCATCCCTAAGGGAACCATAGAGACCAAGATATTTAACAACCTGTACTCTCAGGTAACCAGGAGTGGAGGAGAATTAAGCCAGCGTTCTACCTTCTTCACTACCTTTATCACTTCTATTTATGGTGTTTCAGATTATTTTAACGCTGGCGTAGAAATCAGGTATAGGAGTACCTTAAACAGAGAGTATCCCTCTTCTTCCCTGGCATTATTTGGGGGAGGGGAAGATCAGGTATTCAGGCAAGGGATAGCTACTATAGGCCCTAAAATTCGCTGGGCCCCTGTTCCTAAGTGGGGAAACTTTTCTGTGCAGTCTGCGCTTTGGATTCCGGTTATGAGTGATCTGGAGGGAACGGCTACCACGCCCTTCCTTGATTGGAATAATTCCACTTGGTGGACACAGGTATTTAATGACTTTACCTTGGGAAGTAGCTTTTCACTCTTTACAGAGGTAGACTTTTTGTGGGAAGATATAGGATCAGAATCTGAGGGAGCCTTTAACAGAGTATCTACTCCTGTTACAGTGATTCTAAGTTACTTCCCTGAGCCTAAGCTTACCCTGTACGGGCTTGGAGGATATTCTCCCTACTGGACCCCTGAATGGGATTACTTTTATCAACTGGGAGTAGGGACTAAATATCAGTTTACCCGTAAGCTGGAGCTGGAAGCTTTATATACTTATTTTGATAATCAGTTTTTGAATGATAATGGAGGAAGAGCTTCCACGGTAAACTTTGGAATTCGTTTCAATTTGTGAGGGTATCCGGCTATTAATCCGTATACTGTGGGGTAGGCCAGATTATCATGCAGATTCATCTTTCTGATCTTTGCTCCACTAACATAAAGGCTGGGTGTTGGGCGCTCATATTCTGTATGCTGCTCCCTTATGGCGTCCACAGTCAGAGGTCTGTCTCTGCTATTAGCTTTTCCGGGCTGAAGAAAAATAAGCCCTCTTACCTAAGGCGATTTATTCGGCAGCAGCCAGATGAATCCTTTGATATAAATCAGTTTGAAGAGGACCTCCAGCGTTTAAAAAATCTGACCTCAGTTACTCAGGTCTCCTATAGAGTAGATACTACCCAGAATGGGCTAGCACTTTCCATTTTCCCCGAGGAAGCCCTCACCCTTTTTCCCATTGTCCTATTTGGGGGGATCAAGGATAATGTATGGGTTCAGTTAGGGGCCACAGATTTAAACCTATTTGGTAGAGGCATCCAGGGAACAGCTATCTACCGGAATAATGATAGCCGACATAATGGGCAGATATACTTAAGAATTCCCTACCTAAATGGAAGTAAGTGGGGTACCTCTTTTCATGCCACCCACTGGGCTTCCATAGAACCGCTTTACTTTGGAGATGTCCCCGTATTTTATGAGTATGATAATTCTGCGATAGGAGCTACCCTCATGCGGGAGCTAGCCTATAACCATTGGATAGAAGGTGGACTTAGCTACTTTGAAGAATCTTATGTCAAGGATGATAGGCATGAGGGGCAGAATACGCCCGGCCCAGAAGAGGCTACCATCCCCAAGCTGCTGTTCAAGCTGTTTCACTCTGTCAATAGGATAAACTACCACTACTACCTTCTGGATGGGTGGGAACTCTCTCAAAATGTACAGGCTATCTATGATCTATCAGAGTTCAATGAACCGGGCTTTTACATTTATTGGATGGATGTGAAATACTTCCAGCTCTTAGATAGATTCAAGAAAGGGAACCTGGCCTCCAGGTTTAGGTTTGGGCTAGCAGTAAATAGGGAGTCCCCTTTTGCCCCTTTTGTCTTAGATTCTCAAGTAAATATTAGAGGGTCAGGGAATAGAATAGATAGGGGGACAGGTATGCTGGTTTGGAATCTGGAATACAGACGGTCCGTTTTTGAGCGGGAAAAATTTGCTGCCCAGCTGGTGGGATTCTCAGACATAGGCACCTGGAGAGAGCCTGGCGGGGATCTATCCCAACTCTTCAGTGAAGAAACCCTTCAGCATTTTGTAGGTGGAGGGGTACGCTTCATTTATAAGAAGGCACATAATGCTGTCCTGCGAATAGACTATGGCATAGATTTAAGATCTTCTAGTAGCAGAGGGCTGGTGTTGGGGATAGGTCAATACTTCTAATATCCTGCCTATATCAGTTTGGCGGGGATACCTACATAAGTTCCAGCTTCTGGTAAGTCCGTAGTAGCTACTGCTCCCGCTCCCAGATAGATATGGTCTGCTATTTTTTTGCCGGGAAGAACCACTGCCCCTGTGCCTACTTCACAATAACTTCCTATGCTCACTTCTCCGCTGATATGAACACCCGGAGAGAGGGTCACGTAGTGGGCTAACGTACTTCCATGACCTAGGGTAGTATGTAAATTGAGGATACAAAAGTTCCCCACAGAAATATCCACGGTAAGGGTAGCCCCTGCACATATAATGGTTCCCAGTCCTACAGAAACAGATGGGGAAAGCAGGGCTGAGGGATGAATGAGGGTGGCGGGAGAAAAGCCGGCATTTAGATAGATATCTGCTACCTTTTTCCTTACACCAGGGTCCCCGATGGCAATGATAAATTGTGTTTCCTTTGATAAGTTTTGAGTGGCCCAGTGATCATCTCCCAATACTTTTTCAGCTGTTGGCTTTTTCGGTTGATCTATATATCCCAGGAAGGTGTAAGTCCTTTCTCTTTGAGGGGTGGCATTGATCTCATCTATTAGCCACTTGACTTCCTTGGCAAACCCTTGACTACCAATGATTACTATCGGGGCAGGTGACTTCATAAAATATTTCCTGTCAAGAAACAGAATGCCTGTGTGTACATAATACTATAAGTTATCGGAATAGGCTGAGGATGGGTAAAAACAAGGAATTTTCCACAAGATTTACACGAATGAAAGATTTTATTATAAAAAGTACGATTTTTTTATTGAATAATCCTTCTATTTGGTATGTTCTTAAGCCGAAACAACTTATTTTAACCTGATTAGCTGTTATATTTTGTAAAAATTAGCTAATATGACGTAGATCATGCGAACTCTGACTCTTGCTTTAGCTTTTCTTACTGCCTGTTATCTCACCTCCTGTGATTATGCTTCTAATACCGTTAGAAGTGCACAAGCATATGATATTCCCCTCCCCAACGATACCCTTTTAGATGACCAAGCCATTTGCTTATGGGATGGTGCTGGTTTGAGAGATGGTCCCGGCCGTGGGGAAAAGCTTACTTATTTATCCACTATTTATTTTGGAGAACAAGTAGAATTACTAGGCGCTTCAGAGCTGGTAGAATCTACTAACAGAACTTATTTGAAAGTAAGACTTTCTGATGGAGAAGAAGGCTGGGTACATCAATATTTATTTGCAGAGAATGCCTATTTAGCTGCTATCTTGGGAGAAGCAGAAATATATCGTAGGCCAGATATCATGACTTTCAAAGATGATAATTTTGAGAGGGGAGAAGTAGTAACTGTGATGGAAGAGAAAGGAGAATGGATTAAGCTGGTAGGAATGGAGCGAAAGAAGAGTGGATGGATTACCCGCAAAAGGCTTCTCTCTACAAACCTCTTTGATATAAGGATAGCGCTTAAATATGTCCGTGCTATCAATTACACCTCAACGGAAAAGCAAGCTGAGCAGCTCACGAAAATTCTAGATGACGAAGTAGAAAATCCCTCCTCTCTAGTAGATGTAATCGAGAAAAAATTAGTAGAAATTTCCGTGGAAGAGGAAGAGGATATGATCTCTAAAGAAGAGATTACAGACATAGGGATATTAGAACAAGGCATTTCTCCCTAAAACTTGCATACCAGAGTACATTTTATTTCCTTTCATCCTCTCAGGCAAATCTGATTTTCTTGGATGAACACCCTCACCTATTCTGTTTCTGAACTCACCGCTTACATTAGACACCTACTAGAGGAGAATGACCTATTACAGTCAGTAAAAGTTCAGGGTGAAATCTCTAATGTAACCTACCACAGGTCAGGGCATGTCTATTTTACGGTAAAGGATGTAGCTTCTCAGCTATCATGTGTATGGTTTAAGCCCTATGTGAGCCGAAGCATTAGGCTTACAGAGGGGATGGAGGTAAGTATGAAGGGGGATATTACCGTTTATCCACCTAGAGGGGCCTATCAGCTTAAAGTCTATGAAGTGTCTCAGAAGGGTATAGGGAGTTTGTATGAGCAGTTTGAGAGACTAAAGAACCGGCTGCTGGAGGAGGGCATATTTGAGGCTGTACACAAGAAGCCTATTCCTCCTTTTCCTCAGAGAATAGCTATCATCACCTCGCCTACGGGAGCTGCCATCCGCGACGTACTACAGACATGTAGGAGAAGGTTTCCTTCAGTAGAAGTGATCCTGGTACCTGCAGTTGTTCAGGGTCAGGGAGGGAAAGCCTCCCTCATAAAGGCCTTACAAGCTGCAGACACACTGTCTGCGGATACCATCTTGTTAGTGCGCGGAGGCGGCTCACTGGAAGACCTATGGAATTTCAATGAGGAAGAAGTAGCCAGGGCTATCTTTCAGTGCCAGACACCTGTGATTTCAGGAATAGGGCATGAGACGGATATTACCATAGCTGACTTTGTTTCAGATCTTAGGGCCTCTACCCCTACAGCAGCAGCAGAATTAGCTGTGCCATCCAAAGAGGTGCTATTAGGAGAATTATCCGCCTGGGAAAAACAACTGGAAAAGGGGCTCACCTACTTTCACGTCATGAAACAGCAGCAGCTAGATGAGGTAGGAAATCGTTTGGAGCAGCATATGAAGACCTATCTTCGAGAAAAAAAATACGAGCTGGAAACCCTGGCTGCAAAGATGGAAGCATATGATTTGACTAAGACCCTGGAGAAAGGATTTAGCATAAGTATGGTAAACGGGAAAGTGATCACCTCAGTGGATGAAGTTAAGCCAAAGGAGGTATTAGAAACCCGTCTGGCTAAGGGAAAACTTACCTCCATCATTAGTGAGAAAAATACATGAGTAAAGCTAAACAAACAGATAGCGGTAAACTGGAAGCCCATCTCAGTAGAATCAAACAAATTCTCCAGCTGATGCAGCAGGCGGAGCAGGGATTTGATCAGCAGATGGAATTATTCCAGGAGGGAATAAAGTTAATCCACCAATCACAGGATATCCTGGAACAGTCTGAACTTCATGTGAAACAACTGCTGGAAGGGGAAATGAAGCCCTTTCTTCCCGCTAAAGGAGAGGAATAACTATCTACATTTTTTTTGTAAAGGAGGGAATATTAGTTTTGTTCAAAGCTAATTACAAATCTTATGACAATACAGGGAAAACTACATAAAAAGTTTGATACCAAGCAGGTATCCGCCACTTTTCAGAAAAGAGAGTTCGTGATAGAGTTTGTAGAAAATCCACTATATCCCCAGTACGTTTCCTTCCAGCTAATACAAGAGAAATGTGCATTAATAGATCCTTTTCAGGAAGGAGGTATGATGCAGGTAGATTTTAATTTAAGAGGAAGAGAGTGGACCTCCCCCCAGGGAGAAGTAAAGTATTTCAATAGCTTAGATGCCTGGAGAGTTTCTACTGTACAGCAGCCTGCAGCAGCTGCCGGTGATCCGCTTCCTACCCCGCCACCACCAGAAGCTATTGACGCTTCAGACATGGATGATGACGATTTACCGTTCTAATTGAATTTATTCTTTTTAGACAAAAAACTAACACCTTATAATTGAGTGTGAACAGCCGCTAATGGTGTACCAGTAGGAAAAAACCTCTGATAAACTAACCTTATTCCCGTGTGAATCCTGTAGAAAGGCTCATTCTGCGTACTAATATTCACCAAAGCCTATAAACTATTCAGGTTGGAAATATTAAATTCTTACATGATCTTTTGAGCATTGGAAGCTTCGTACATGCAGAATCGAAGGAGTTTTCCTATTTTACGGATGTATTTCAATAGACGGGTATTTGAATTTTACCTATCGGCAAAACATTCAATCAGCTACTATGGATATGGCTAATTACAAAAGCGTTATGCTTGTTGATGATAATGAGATTGATAACATCATTAATGAGAAAATCATCGAAGCAAACAGCTTTGCAGACAGTATTTTAATTTTTCAAACTGGCCAGGACGCGTTGGAATATCTTTCTGAAAATCAGGAAGATGACGAAAAGCTACCTGAAATTGTTTTTCTGGATATCAATATGCCTATTATGGATGGATTCCAGTTTCTCGAAGACTTTGAGAAGTTTTCGGAAAAGGTATTAGATAAGTGTAAAATCATCATGCTATCTTCTTCTATTAGTCCTAAAGATATAGATAGAGCAGCAAGTAGCAAGTATGTAAAAAAATATCTCAACAAGCCATTAAATGCCAGATACCTGGAAGCTATTACAGTTTAACAAATAGGGTTTATTTATACGTTGATATAGCCAGAGTATACCTCTGGCTATTTTTATTAAGATTAGCTGAATAGATAGCCTTACCACCTACATTTATAGTTGGCTGAAGTCGCTTTCACCTATCTGGGTAAATTTATTTGCCTGGAATAAACATCTGATTCAGTCATACACACTGGCTTCCCTCCAAACCATACTCACTCACTTCAGGCCAAATACAAGCGGAAATCCCACAATCACGAGTATAGTCCATAGCACGTAGAAAGGGAGGTATCTAGCGATGGTATCATCCACTTTTTCAATCCCCATCTTACTCAGGTTTACCTTCACTAAGTCAAGGAAAATCAAGCCTAGATGACAGAAGAATAATAGGTTAGAACCCAGAACGGCTGTTCTGTTGGGGGTGAAGCCATATTCAGCTACACGATAAAGGATAGCTGATAATGCGACAAGGTCCACCAGCAAAGAAACTGCTACTAATACCAGCAATACCACTTCCTTGAACCTGCTTCTGCTGGAAGAAAACCCCTCTGTAATGGAGAAAATAATGATGCCCATCACAGCTATCAGCATGATATTAAACACCAGCAGAAAGTCCCTGTCTTCATAAGGATCTTTACCCACAGTGAAAATGCTGATCAGATATACCACCAATGTAAGGAGTACAAGCGGGCTAAAGATGTTCGCTATGACGGGAGCTATTTTACTTGTCAGATTGGGGAACTGCTGAAGGACAAAGACCGCTACTACCGGGGCACAAACCACTCCACTAATGACTACATAGTTTACATAAAAATCTTCTATATGGACTTGTATTGCTTCAAACATCCCTATAGTAATCGCTGTCATAAAAAGGCCTGCTATCCCAAGTAATATCCCCATGATAGCCAGGTATCCATTATGCTTTAGATAGGTGATTCTCCCTGCAAAATCCTTAGGCTGGAAATCCATGTAAATGAGTCCGTATAAACTCCATAAGAATAGAGGAAGATGCAGATAGATAAGGCTCAGTATGTCACTACTTTCACCCTGTGGCAGCAGATTTACAAATAAGCCCGCTATAGCGAAGAGGCCTACTCCCAAAAGTACATTCATTCGAGAAATAGTCTCCCTAGAGAGAAGGTGGTAAAGGGACATACCTAGCAGTAGAATCAAGCCATTGTTCCTGGCATAAAACGCTACTTCTCCTCCTGCAAATGAGAAAAGCTTAGGCAGTTGGATGAGAAATACTGCAATTAGGCCACTTACAAATAGGGCAATGAGCTGCCTACGGGAAGGGCCACTTTTCTTACCAACTTCAGGTTCGAACTCCAGCCTATGATGCCAAAACTGAGCAGCTGGCTGACCCTTAATATCAGCATACATCTCTGTAAACGCTTGCTGAAAGTCTTTAGGTGCCTTTTGGTAAAGGCTTTCCAGTACTTTAGCGCTATTTAGGTTAGCTAAAATTTGATCTTTCATAACGGTAAAACTTAGGGTAAGTATTAGTTAATCAATTGTGGTTTAGGTAATGAGGGAGCTTTAGCGGATCCTTTTTCCCGTGGTGTTTGCTTATCTGTCTTCACTTTTGAGAGTATGGCTTCCAAAAGTGGGAGCATCTCGTTCAGTACGCCAGTTTTGATGATGAAATTCCAGAGAGGCTCAAACTTCTTCCATCCTCCAGTATAGAGAAAGTGCTTGAGCTTGTGCTTATGGGAGGAATGCTTTAGGCTGGCTTCGAGAATATTGGGCCAACTGTAGAAAGACTTATAGGCCCAATCATATCCATGCTTAAGTTCCTCTGGGCTGAGGCGGGTAGTCTCATACACAACATGCCTTGTATCATATAGGTCCCAGTCTCGGGTGGTGATTCTCCCAGCGGCTTCCATCTGTTTAAATAGTCCTGTACCAGGGTAGGGGGTAAGGATGTGGTAAGTAGAGGTAGTAAGCGCATGTTGTACACCCCAGTCCACTGTGCGTTTAAATACATCTGGTCCATCATCATCCAGCCCAAACACAAAGCTCCCATTGATCATGATTCCGAGAGAATGCAATCTGTTGACAGCAGCTTCATAATCCTTCTTGAGGTTCTGCTTCTTATTGCTCTGTTTGAGATTCTCCGGGGAGAAGGTTTCAAATCCTACGAATAAGCTCCTCAAGCCAGCCTCCGCTGCTTCCTCTATGAGGTTTCCCCTGAGAATGGAATCTATGGTAGCAGCTCCCTGAAAGACTCTGCCCATACCCTTCATTCCGCTGAATAGAGCAGAGGCAAACTTGCCATTGCCCAGTAGGTGATCATCCAGAAAATAGAGGTGCTTGCCTGGCAGCCTATCTATTTCTGCCAATGCATCATCTACCAGCTGCGTATAGAAGGTCTTCCCTCCCTCAAAGAAGGCATCCTTATAACAGAAGGTACAATGGTGTGGACAGCCACGGGTAACCACAATGGAATTGGGCACCAGGTATTTCTCACGTTTGATGAGGTCCCTTCTGATTGGCGGGATACCTTCCAGAGTCCTTTTGGCAGAGAAATACCTTTTCTTAGGCTTGCCTTTCCGGTAGTCTTTCAGAAACTGAGGGAAGGTTTCTTCTCCCGGTCCTAGAAAAATGCTGTCCGCATGTGGTTTGGCTTCATCCGGAAGGGAGGTTACATGCAGACCGCCCAGGCATACGTAAGCACCCTTCTTTCGGTAATGATCCGCAATCTGATAAGATCGATAGGCATTGGTAATATAGACCTGAATGATGACCATATCAGGCTCATCATCCAGGTCCAAGGCTTCCACATGCTGGTCTTGCAGAATGGCCTCATCATCTTCAGATAAATAGGCGGCCAATGTCGCTAATCCCAAAGGAGGAAAAAGCGAGTACTTGATGGGCCGCCAGAAAGGGCTTTCGGCTTCAGCAAGAGCTGGTAAGATAAATTTTACAGTCATGATAGCGTATAAAGTACTTTGTATTTCAAAGTAAATAGGTAAAAAAATTAGCCTAAGAGTTTTTCAATGGCTTTAATGTGCTTAGTAAATGCTTCCTTTCCTGCTTCTGTTGCGCTATAGGTCGTATTGGGCTTTCTCGCAAGAAATTCCTTTTTGAAGCGCACATATTCTTTTTTCTCCAGGGTTTTTAAATGACTTGCCAGGTTACCATCCGTTACGCCTAGTAGCTCCTTCAACGAGGTGAAATCCACCGCATCATTCACCATCAGGACAGACATAATGCCCAGGCGTACCTTATTCTCAAAGGCCTTATCCAGATCTTGTAGAAGTTCCTTCACGCCTCTTTCTGTGTAATGATGACTATGCCCATGAA
>JBCCLI010000203.1:0-11407 GCA_039026975.1 Bacteroidota bacterium
AGCAGCCTCCTCAGGGGTAGGAACTTCTACTACCTCTTCAGGCGCTGGTTCTGCTTCTTTTTTCTTGCTCTTAGGGGTGACTTTACGTTTGCGTGCGGGTTTAGCTTTAGGTTTCTTTTCTTCTGCGGGTGCTGCTTTTTCAGTGGATGAACTATTTTGCGTCTTTATTTCAGCTAATTCTGTTTCTGACATGACAGCCTGCTTATCCAGGATTTTAAAGATCAAATCCTGCTTAGCCATTTTTTCGAATTCCCTAATCCCCAATTTTTTAGCGATCTCCTGCAATTCAGAGAGATCGTTATTATTCAATTCAATTATATCGTACATGGATATGTGATATGATGTTTTTTAGAATGAATCTATGATTTGAAAATACATCATCTGAGCAGATGACGGTAGATGTTTAGTTTGAATGTTATCGTGAAAAGCTAAAGAAGGCTATTTAGCGAAGGACTGATTATGCTACAAATGAAGAAAACAATTATCAGTTTTCCAAAAAATAATCGTGTATCGTACCATAATAGCTTACATGCAATTTACGTATAAGTCAGGCATTTTGTTATTTCGCATAAAACTTTTGAACCATGCTAGAAATTCAGGTACTGAGAAATAAATCTGAGGAAGTCATTCAAGGCCTTGAGAAACGCAATATCCAGGAAGCGAGACCTACTGTTGAAAAAATTCTCCAGCTAGATGAGCAGAGGAGGAACGCCATTAGGGAGGCTGATGAAGCTAAACAACGAATGAACCAAATGGCTAAATCTATAGGGATGCTCATGAAAGAGGGTAAAAAGCAGGAGGCTGAAGAAGCTAAAGCACAAACTTCCCGCTTAAAGGAAAGTATCAAGGAGTTTGATGAGAAACTCAAAGAGATAGAAGGAAGTATCAGGGAGCTCATCATAACCTTGCCTAACGTTCCTCATGAGAGTGTACCAGCGGGAAAAGATGCGGCTGATAACGTCACCTTATATCAGCATGATGTGGAGGTTGCCTTCTCTTTTAGTCCTTTGCCCCACTGGGAGCTAGCTCTCAATCATACCCTAATCAATTGGGAGTTAGGAGCTAAGATTACCGGATCTGGCTTTCCTGTGTATATAGGGAAGGGAGCCAAGCTTCAGCGAGCCCTTATCAGCTTTTTTCTGGACATGGCGAATGAAGCTGGCTACACGGAAGTTCAGCCCCCTTTGATGGTAAATGAAGATTCCGCCTTTGCTACGGGGCAACTACCTGATAAGGATGGGCAGATGTATCATGCTACAGAAGATAACTTCTTCCTCATCCCTACAGCAGAAGTACCCATAACAAATCTCTATAGAGACAACATCCTGGCAGAAGATGATCTTCCCATCAAAAACTGTGGATATACCCCTTGTTTCCGCAGAGAGGCAGGTTCTTACGGGAAGGACGTAAAGGGGCTTAACCGTCTACATCAGTTTGATAAGGTAGAACTGGTACAGGTCGTGCATCCAGAGAAGTCCTATGAAGTGTTGGAGGAGATGACAAATCACGTAGCTGGGCTGCTGGAAGCCCTTAAGCTCCCATACAGAAAACTTATCCTATGTACGGGAGATGCTACTTTCACTTCTGCCAAGACTTATGACATGGAAGTATTCAGTGCAGGTCAGGAGAGATGGTTGGAAGTAAGCTCTATCAGTAATTTTGAGACCTTCCAGACCAATAGGCTGAAGCTACGTTTCAAAAATTCAAATAAAAAGACCCAGTTAGCTCACTCTCTAAATGGTAGTGCGCTTGCACTTCCGCGGATACTAGCGGCTATTTTGGAGAATAACCAACAGGAGGACGGCAGTATTTCAGTCCCTGAAGTGCTGAGGCCTTATACCCGCTTTGATCATATTGGATGAGCCTAAAAACAATGAAACCCTATCAGTTAATTCATATACAGATAGGGTTTCCAGTCTTCTCTCACATTCCCGGTGAAGTTTGAGAGGAACATGACAAAACTTGGCCGGAAGGGTTTATGGTTCATTTCCATTCCCGCTTCCTCTGGGGTCATACTTCCTTTAGCAGCATTACACTTTTGGCAGGCTGTAACCAGATTATCCCAAGTATCCCTTCCTCCCATAGACTTGGGGACCACGTGGTCTATGGTAAGGAGGTCTGTACTTCCACAGTATACACACCTCAGCTGATCCCTTTTGAAGATATTGTGTCGAGATAAGTTAACACGTTTATAAGGAATAGAGACGTACCTGTGAAGGCGTATGATAGAAGGGAACTTATAATCACGAGTGATGGTTCGGAGGCTTCTGGTAGGAACTTCAGTAAGCATCTCCGCTTTCTGTAAAATGATAAGTATGAATGCCCTCTCTACCGAACAAATTCCGATAGCCTGATAATTCTGATTGAGGACAAGGACACTATCTCGTGAAACCACGGTATCTCCTATGTTAGGTACAAAATACGTATATCAAACCACTTAGGTTCAACTACATATATGTGATTAAATATAATTGGATTTCATCATAAAAGCCAAAAATTGTTAGGCTTATCTACCCCTAAATTCCTTATATTTGGCCTATTATAAACCTTCCAACACTTCTTGCATTAACAAGCCGCCTGTAAAAAGGCGGCTTACTTTTATAAGAAATGCCCTGGGAGAATAAAAAGCTTGAGAAAACCATACACTAAGTCAGGCTGAAGGTTGGGAAAACACATATCATTCCCTATCTTTGCCTGCCGAAAACGGATTTCCTTTTACAATGGAAAAGTCCTTTGAAAGACAGTATGCTATCAATGTAGCCAGGTTAAAGCCTGGCAAACACACAGACAGCTTTCATCTGGGAGAAGAATTCTTTTCAGAATTTGAACTTAAAGCTGTACAAAAACCTGACATTCAAGCTGATTTAGCTATCGTGAAGTATGAAACTCATTTAGATGTGAGTTTTCACATAACAGGTCCGGTAGAAATTAGTTGTGATAGATGTGGGGCGTGGTATTCACATTCCATTGATAGTTCATACAGAATCATTTACTCTTTTGACAAAAACATGAGCTTCGAAGGGTATGAAGTCATGTATGTCAATCCTCAGGAACCTTCACTAGTACTCGTTCAGGAGCTGTACGACTTTGTTGTGCTGTCCATACCGGTAAGGAAAGTTCCCTCTACTGAAGTCCATCTTTGTCCGCCTGAAGTATTAAAAGTTTTAGGCCTAAATGAAAAAGGAGAACTCATAGAGCAAGAGGAAAATACAGAAGAGATTGATCCCAGATGGGAGGCCCTGAAACAGTTTAAAGACCGTTTCAACTAATAAAAAAATAAAGATATCATTTTTAACCCGTTCCGGTAAGCATAGATAGTATGGCACATCCTAAGAGAAAAATATCAAAAACGAGAAGAGACAAGCGCAGAACTCACCTGAAGCTTAAGTCTAAGACCTATTATTTAGACCCAGCCAGTGGAGAGCCTACCCTTTATCATAGAGTGTGCCTGGAAAGTGGGCATTACCGTGGCAGACAGGTGATTGAGGGACTAGATGACGAGTAGGCGTTTCTCTCCTTCATATTTTTCAACATATATATAGCGAGACGCTACCTTACGGTGGGTCTCGCTATCCTTTAGCCTCATTTTTCCTACTTAACAGGAATGGTAGGAATTCAATTTCTCTTTTCTCACCTGGAGAATTCCTTAAAGGCATCATTATCTTAACACATAACTGTCAAGCGGACTAGCCATCGCCACACTGATTGTAGGTGGATTATGGAAATATACGAGGGGACAAAGTGTATTAGGGTGAATGCCAGATTGGAGATAATCTCTTGGAGGGCTTGCGGTTTGTATGACTCCCCTTATCTTATTGATGGGCCTAATAATAGTGGAATCTCTTTGAAATTGGGGAAGCAGAACCTAAAAAAAGTTCCATTATTTAGGTTGAAAGGTATTTATAACAATGATCCAGAAGGGATCAACCCTATAGTTTTTGTGTGGTGTTAATCTGATCATTCACTTTCCTTAAAAAATGAAGCGAGTCCTTACCTTCCGGTATGTCTCGCTTTTCTTTATAGTAGCTTTCGTGTGCTAAGCTACTGGAACCAGATTGGTTTTCACTTTCTTTTCAAAATCTTCTCTGAAGCGGGTTACTGTATTCTTCACAGGCCAGGCAGCAGCATCCGCCAAAGCACATACAGTTCTTCCCTCCATAGTAGTACACATATCCAGCAGGAGATCTAGGTCTCTCGTAGTTCCGTGGCCTGAATCTATTTTCTTGAGAATTTTCACAAACCATCCTGTTCCTTCCCTGCAAGGTGTACACTGTCCACATGATTCATGGTCATAGAACTTGGATACCCTAAGCAGAAACTTTACAATATCCACATCCTCATTCAGCACACACATACCTGCGGTACCCATGAGGGTTCCCACCTTTCTTAAGCCATCTGCATCCATGGTAACTCCCTCTATCATTTCTGCAGTCAGAATGGGGACAGATGATCCCCCAGGAACTACTGCTTTTAGCTTTTTGCCGTTTTTCATCCCTCCCGCTACCTTATAAATCAGGTCAGTGATCAGCATTCCGGAGGGATATTCATATACTCCAGGACGATTTACGTGTCCAGAGATTCCATAAATTACAGGGCCAGGGTGAGTAGAAACACCTATATTCTGGAACCAGCCAGCTCCGTAACGCATCACGTTAGTTACGTGAGAAAGGGTTTCTACATTATTAATGGTGGTGGGCTTACTCCATAACCCTTTCTGTGCCGGGAAAGGGGGCTTAGATCTAGGATAGGGTCTTTTTCCTTCCAAAGACTCCATAAGAGAAGTTTCCTCTCCACATATGTATGCTCCTGCTCCTTTATGCACAAACACATCTATAGATACATCAGAACCCATGATATTTTTACCTGCATATCCTTTCTTATAAGCCTGATCTACTGCCTTCTGGAGAATATCAATCCAGTCTGCATATTCTCCACGTATATACACATAAGCAGCATCCATTTGCATAGCATAACAAGCTATAATGGCTCCCTCAATGAATAGGTGGGGATTATATTCGAATATTCTCCTGTCTTTGCAAGTCCCTGGCTCAGACTCATCACCATTACATGCAAGGTATCTAGGTAACCCTTCCTGCTTAGGAGGCATAAATGACCACTTCAAGCCTGCATTAAATCCTGCCCCTCCTCTTCCGCGGATATTGGCTGCTTTTACTTCGTCCACTACTGCTTTAGACGTCCACTCTTCTCCTTCTATGACTTTTCTAAGCGCTGAGTATCCTTCATTCTTCTCATATACTTTAATGTCATGTAGGTTAGGGATGTCTGGCAAGAGTACCTTTTTGTATGATTGCCAATCTATAGCCATGGATGGTTTTTTTACGATAAAAGTTGAATCAGTTAAATTAGGGAAAATCTATGTAAGTGTATAACCCTAATTCAGAACTTCTGTTACCCAAAAACCCACATTAAGAGAAATTCTCCCTAGATAGCCTCCTTCAATCCTTTCTCTTCCTAAAAAACCCTTTTTTGAAATAGGAGAATGGTGACTACCCAGATAGAGATAGCAGCATCTGCCAGATTTATGATGGGAAAGAAATTACAATAACTTCCTCCTAAGAATCCTGGCAAATAGCCACTCCACACATCCACATATAGCATATCCAATACTCGGCCATGGAAAAGCCCACCTTCATAGGTATTCATATCTGAGAACCAAAGTCCATAAAAGGTCCTGTCTATAATATTCCCCATAGCGCCCACAAAAACCAAAGCCACAAAAAATGGCAGAGTAGAATCTTGTTCTGAAGCACGGTAAAGAAAGCTTCCAATTATCCCCAATGCTCCTAATGAAAAAAGAGATAAAATGAGTTTTGCCGTTTCTTCTGACATATCAACCCCAAATCCCTCAGCAATATGCATAAAGGTCAGCCCAAAGTCAGCTCCTCTATTTTCTATGAAATGAATCTTGACCACATCTCCTGTAAGCTGAATTTCTTCTCCCAACTCCATATTCAGTTTCACGGAGAATTTGATTCCTTGGTCCAGCAATACGATAACCAGTGCAATCAGAAAAAAGACGATCGTCTTTTTTGGCATGATGAAGTGTGTTTGAGTAAAGGGAGGATAGGAGAGGAAAAGGTTGGATAATCCCTTAGAGACGCAATGATTGATTCTGAAAAAATAAGCGACCCACCGTAGGGGTGGATTTATCCGTCCTTTGAAGCGTACGGCAGCTGAAGCAGCCGATCCATTTTTGACCTTGAGCCCACCATTTTAACGGTGGGTATAGGTAGGCACAAAAAAAGACCATCCAAAAGAGATGGCCCAAATATATTTTTAGAAGAACCTACTATTCTCCTGCCTCTTCAGCACTCTCTGTAGGCTCCGGTGTAGCAGCAGAAGCGGGTTCTGAAGGAGTAGTAGGTACAGTTGCAGCAGCTGTAGTCGTAGTTTCTACGCCTATACCCCTGGCCTGCTCATCCATCTTGAAGAACTTACCCTGGAAGATGAGGATAATGACTATTCCTACAGAAATAGCTGAGTCTGCTATATTAAAGATAGGCCACAGGTTATAATAGCCTCCGCCCAAAAACTCAGGAAGGTACCCACTCCATATGTCAAAGTAGAACATGTCTACTACTCTTCCATGGAAAAGGCCTCCATCATAGTTATTCATGTGGGAAAACCAGACCCCGTAGAAGGTTCTGTCTATAATATTTCCCATAGCTCCTCCGAAGATTAATGCCACAAATATGGGGAGAGGGGATTTATGATCTGCCATACGGTAGAGAACTACTCCTATGGCTATCACTGCTACAATGGAAAAGAGGGAAAGGATCAGTTTACCTGTGTCTTCAGACATATCAAACCCAAGTCCCTGCGCCAGATTAGTAACTGTTAAACCGAAGGCGGCGCCCTTATTCTCTATAAAATGAATCTTGACTACGTCTCCTACCACTTTTATCTCTTCCCTCAGCTCCATATTGAGCTTCACAATGAATTTAATGACTTGGTCAAGAACGATTATGGATAGTGAAATAAGAAAATACTTGATCGCCTTCTTGCTCATGTTCACAGTTTAATTATCTGGCTCTTTGATTTTGGCGTAATTTTGCCTCTACGGTGGTGGTAGTATGAGGGACTACACGCAGTCTTTCTTTAGGAATTAAATCTCCGGTAACTCTACATACCCCATAGGTACCATTCTCAATACGAATGTATGCTTTTTCGAGTTTATCTATAAATTTTGCCTGGCGAGCCATCAAAATTTCTACTTGCTCCTTCTCTCTACTTTCAGTCCCGTATTCTGTGAAGTTGAAACTGTCAGCAGAATTCCCACTGAAGTCTTTTAGGCTATTAGCTAGCCTTTTATGTTCCCCGCGAGACTCATCAAGTTTATCTTGGATGATCTGGCGAAATTCTTCTAACTCACTCTTGGAATAAAATTTCTTTTCAGTAGCCATAGTATCTTACGTTAAGTTAGTCAATAGGATCTGTCCGTCTAACCCATTGATCTTGATAGGATCACCATCACTTAGCTGGGGTACTAGTTGAAGATTCTTTGTAAGGGTTTCATTACGAATATAATCCGAAAACGATTTAATTGCATCATTCCAACCATCATTTGTTGAAATATATGTGTCAATCTTATCCATCACATCAAAATCCTTTTCTTTACGCATGCGCTGGATCACACTTACTAGTTCTCTCACAATTCCCTCATTCCTAAGGGATTCACTTACATGTAGATCCAGTGCTACTGTAAACCTGCCGTCTGAGGCTACTACCCATCCGGGTATATCCTGAGAGGTAATTTCAACATCGGATAGTTCTAAAACGAAAGTTTTCTCCGACAGTTCGAGTTCTACCTCACCTTTTTGCTCAAATGCACGAATTTCCTCCTGACTGAATTTTGCCAGAGCAGGGCCTATCTCCTTGATCAGCTTCCCTACTTTAGGACCAAGAGCCCTGAAGTTTGGTTTGATTTTCTTAACTAATAGTTCATTATCCTCTGTGATATACTCCACTTCCTTCACATTTACCTCAGAAGCTATTAGGGCTCTCACCCTATCCATATCTCCCCGCATTTCTGCTGAGTTCATGACTACCAGGGTTTTCTGAAGGGGCTGTCTCAGGTTCAGCTTTTCCTTCTTTCTAATCCTGGCTATGAGGGTACGCAGGCGCTGGGCCATGCTCATTCCCCTCTCTGTATCCACATCTATGAGTTCCTGCTTCCATGCGGGGAAGTGTGCATGATGCACGCTTTTTACTCCTTCTTCTCCCTCCAGGTCTCTGTATAACCAGTCAGCATAAAAAGGAGCAAAAGGACTCATAAGAATGCTAACGGCCCTCAAGCACTCATGTAGGGTCTCGAAAGCAGCTGTATCTCCATCCCAGAAACGTCTCCTTGAAAGGCGTACATACCAATTAGATAGTTGCTCTACGAACTCCTCTATGGCTCTGATGGCCCTGGTAGGCTCGTAATCATCCATGTATTCTTCCACCTCCTTAATGAGAGAATTTAATACAGAGAGAATCCACCTATCTAACTCCTCACGCTCCGTCTCAGCTATCTTATGACTCTCATCATAGGAGAATGAAACTATATTAGCATAGAGGGCAAAAAAGCTATAAGTGTTGTATAAGGTTCCGAAAAATTTCTTCCTGACCTTATCTACTCCTTCTACATCAAAGCGTAAGTTCTCCCAAGGAGGCGTATTCCCTATCATATACCAGCGGGTAGCATCCGCCCCATACTTTCCTATGGTCTTAAAGGGATCTACCACATTGCCTATCCGCTTAGACATTTTCTTCCCGTCTTTATCTAACAGCAATCCTGTAGAAATCACATTTTTAAAGGCTACATTCTCTTCCAGCATAACAGCAATAGCGTGCAGAGAGAAAAACCATCCTCTGGTTTGATCTACCCCTTCTGATATAAAGTCGGCTGGGAAGTTAGCCTTGAAAATATCTTGCTTCTCAAAGGGATAATGCCACTGAGCATAGGGCATAGAACCTGAATCAAACCATACATCTATCAGGTCTGGCTCACGCTGCATGGGCTTTCCATTATTACTGACCAGCACTACCTCATCCACCATGGGCTTATGTAGATCCAGGGTTTCTTCCTGGAAGAATTCATCTACCTTGGCTTGGGTCATAAAACCTGCTACTACTGCTTTCTCCATCTCCTCTTTTAGCTGTTCCAGAGAACCTATACAGATTTCTTCCTTAGTATCTTCAGTACGCCAAATAGGGAGAGGAATGCCCCAGAAACGGGAGCGGGATAAGTTCCAGTCCACCAAGTTTTCCAGCCAGTTCCCAAAGCGGCCTGTACCGGTAGAGGTAGGCTTCCAATTGATGGTTTTATTTAGGGAAATCAGCTTATCCTTCACGGCAGTGGTACGGATAAACCAGCTATCCAGGGGATAATAGAGGACTGGTCTGTCTGTACGCCAGCAGTGGGGGTAGGAGTGCTCGTATTTCTCTACTTTAAAAGCTTTATTTTCTTGTTTGAGCTTGATGGTAAGGTCTACGTCTGTAGGCCTCTTTTCCTCCTGCCCGTAGTCTTTCACATAGCGTCCTGCGAAGTCAGTCACCTCTTTTACAAACCGCCCCTGCTTATCTACCAGCGGCATATCATTCCCATTCTCATCCTTCACCAATAAAGGAGGAATATCATTTTCAGCAGCTACCCTGAAGTCATCTGCCCCAAAGGTAGGCGCTATATGTACTATGCCTGTCCCATCTTCTGTGGACACGAAATCTCCGGCTATCACCCTAAAGGCAGGCTTTTCAGGGATCACGTAAGGCAAAAGTTGCTCATACTCTATCCCTAGTAAATCTGCTCCCTTCATCTCTGCCTCTATCTTCAGATAAGGGATGGGTTTATCTCCCTGCTTGAAGTCCTCCGGTAGCATCTCGTCTTTCTGCTCGGAGAAATATTTTCCCATCAGGTCTTTCGCGAGAATGACGCTTACAGGCTCAAGTGTATATCTATTCAAGGTTCTCACCTGAACATAGGTGATTTTATGTCCTACTGCCAGGGCCGTATTAGAGGGCAAAGTCCAGGGCGTGGTGGTCCAAGCCAGGAAGTATTCGTCTTGGGTGCCTTTACGCTTGAACTGGGCCACTGCAGAGGTATCCTTAATGTCTCTGTAAGCACCTGGTTGGTTTAGTTCGTGAGAACTGAGTCCTGTTCCTGCTGCAGGAGAATAAGGCTGGATGGTAAAGCCCTTATACAGAAGGCCCTTATCGTGGATACGCTTCAGGAGGCTCCATACAGACTCTATGTAGTTACTCTCAAAGGTGATGTACGGATCATCCAGATCCACCCAGTAGCCCATCTTGACAGTAAGGTCATCCCATACGTCCTTGAATTTCAGGACGTCCTTCCTACATTCTTCATTATACGCCTTAACGGAAATGGTCTTCCCTATGTCTTCTTTGGTGATGCCCAGTCTCTTTTCTACCTGTATTTCTACTGGCAGTCCATGCGTGTCCCAGCCTCCCTTCCGCTTTACCTGGAAGCCTTTGAGGGTTTTATACCTACAGAAAATATCCTT
Source organism: Bacteroidota bacterium (assembly GCA_039026975.1). Taxonomy (GTDB): domain Bacteria; phylum Bacteroidota; class Bacteroidia; order J057; family J057; genus JBCBKZ01. The sequence goes on from JBCCLI010000203.1 coordinate 10,527, forward strand.
GATGGTACGGGCCATGACATGGTGAATGCCCGGCATCCCATTAGCAGATGGGGGGCCTTCATAGAAAGTGAAGCTAGGTTCTCCTTCACGCACCTTAATGCTCTCCTCAAAGGTGTTTTCCTTTTCCCAACGGTCTAGGATTTTTTTGTCTATCTCTGTGAGCGAAAAGTGTTTATACGCTGGATATGTACGAGCCATAATGGACCTCAAAAAAGATATTGGAATGGGTTAAACGACTAGCGGTAGTATGATTTCTAAGGAATTTAATTTTTGTAGTACGTACTAAAAATCGCTGCAAATATACAAAAAGATGTATGAGATGTACCATCTGGATGCTATCAGATATTGTGGTAAGGGTTGAGCATTTTCCGCCTCTGCCTTGTGTAGATTGTATTACTTCAGTTGGGTATGTCTTGAAAAAGGAGGATGTAGTTAGCCAACGTGTCAACTCACGGATTTTTCGGTAGATACAATCAAACTTAGGCGAGGGGGCTTAGGATTAAGCCTAGTCATCCCCTCTGGTAAGTACAGGGCATGCCTTGTCCCAACAATATAACTATAATTCGTGGAAACCCCTTCACGCAAACACCATCCCCTATCAAGGGGATTCCCTGCAAAAGCCCTTTCTACTGAAACGCCCCATCGGGGCGCATACCTTAGTAGATAACATTCAACAATAGAAAAAGCCCTGTTAAGGGCGAAACCTAGAGCTGCTTTCAGATTCCACCTCTAAGAGGCTTATAAACCAAATCATATTTGTTCTACCAAGATGTCACTCCAAAGAAGCTAAGCACCTTAATCCATACATATTCGTATATTTAAATTATGAACTATTTGGAAAGAATAACCATAGATCCAGAAATCTGTCATGGAAAGCCATG
>JBCCLI010000204.1:0-11316 GCA_039026975.1 Bacteroidota bacterium
ATCTCCAGGGGACTGGGACGAACTAGAACTACAGCGCGCTTACACAGATGATTACAGTGGCGCCACCCATATCTACCTAAAGCAGAAATTCAACCAGATAGGCATACATGAAGCCATCCTGAATATCACCATGAATAAAAAAAGAGAAATAGTCTATGTTTCTCATAGACTAGCTCCTAAAGTGGGTAGTAGCATTGATGCCAGAAGGCCGGTGATTAGTCCTGTTCAGGCCCTTCAAGCGGCAGCATCCCATCTGAACTTACCCCTAACTGAAAAGCCTATTATCCAGAAAGTGATAGGCGGCCCGGAAGAGAAAGTGATATTTGGTACGGTAGGGATAGCTAAGGAAGCTATAGAAGTAGGATTAACCTATCAGCCTATGCAGAGGGGGCAGCTCATACTGAGTTGGAATGTACGCATACGGGAGAGCCGGTCGCAGGACTGGTGGAATGTACGTGTGAGTGCCCAGGATGGCAGCGTCCTTTCCCAGAATAATTGGACTACCCATGATCACTGGGGAGCCTGTTTTGGGCATAGACATAAAAAGCCAACTACCCCTTCTATCATGGGTCCTGGCTTGGCACCTTCAGCATCCACTGCAGATGGGGCTAAGTACAGGGTTTTTCCCCTTACAGTAGAAAGCCCAAGACATGGAAGTCAGGCCACAGTAGAAAATCCTGCTGATGCTACCGCTTCTCCCTTTGGCTGGCATGATGTAGATGGCGTAGAGGGTCCAGAATTTACCATAACCAGAGGAAATAATGCCTGGGCGCAAGATGATAAAAATGGTAATGATGGTACGGGGAGTAGTCCTGACGGAGGGCAGGCCTTAGATTTTTCTGCTACTATTGACCTAAATGGAACTCCGAGGTCTTACATAGATGCCTCTATCACCAATCTTTTCTATTGGAGTAATATCTGCCATGATATCTTCTACCAATACGGATTTGATGAGAATAGCGGAAACTTCCAGCAGAATAACTACGGTAGGGGAGGAAAAGAAGGAGACTTTATATTTGCAGATTCTCAGGATGGATCGGCTTTAAATAATGCCACCTTCCAATCGCCTCCTGATGGAGAAAACGGAAGGATGCAAATGTTCATTTGGACTTCAGATTTTGGGAATAGACCCATCATGACTATTACCTCTCCAGCTATCATAGCAGGAGAATATGATGGAGTAGAAGCCATATTTGGGCCTGGCCTGGGAGCAGATCTCTTAAGTGGGACGTTAGTAGCAGTAGAAGATGGGGTAGACTCCACCCTGGCCTGTGATACTATTCTAAACGCTTCAGAGATAGCAGGTAATATAGCCTTGGTACAGAGGGGAGATTGCTTCTTTGTAGAAAAAGTAAGCCGGGCTGAGCGTGCAGGTGCTATAGCAGTAATAGTAGGAAATAACCAAGGGGGACCCGCTTTCCCTATGGGAGGAGATGACCCTGGGATTAATATCCCTTCTCTTATGATAAGCTTAGAAGATTATAACCTACTACTAGCCAACATAGATAGAAACATTGGGGTCACGCTTGGGGAGCAAGAATCTACCAATGACCTGGATAGCGGCTTTGATAATGGCATCATTGCCCATGAGTACGGGCATGGAGTATCTATTAGACTCACCGGAGGCCCTGATAATAGCTGTCTCTCTAATGTAGAGCAGGCAGGTGAAGGCTGGAGTGACTGGCTAGGGTTAGTGCTCACAGTTCAGGAGGGAGATGACAGAGATACAGCCAGGAGCATAGGCACCTATGCCCTGGGAGAGTCCCCTGAGGGGCCTGGTATCAGACCTTTTCCCTACTCTACAGACATGTCCATAAACCCATTAACGTATGAAGATATATCAGGCCTTTCTATTCCACATGGCGTAGGCTCTGTTTTTGCCACTATGCTGTGGGATATGTACTGGAATCTGATAGATACTTATGGATATGATCAAGATCTATACCGAGGAACAGGAGGAAATAATATTGCCATACAGCTGGTACTAGAAGGAATGAAGCTACAGTCCTGTACACCGGGATTCGTGGATTCCAGGGATGCTATTCTGGCAGCAGACAGGCTACTATATGGTGGAGCCAACCAGTGTATTATCTGGGAAACCTTCGCCAGGAGAGGGCTAGGGTTCAGTGCCAGCCAGGGCTCTTCAACTAGTGTAGATGATGGAAATGAAGCATTTGATTTACCGCCTCTCTGTGCTACTACCCTTCAGCTACAGCTTACAGCCCCTGAGATAGCCCAGAATGGTAGCCAGATAGATTATAGTTTAACCGTCATCAACTCCACAGAGGGACCTCTGACCAACTTAGTAGTTAGAGATACCCTGGATGAGAAGGTAAGCTTTATTAATGGTAGTAGCTCCTGTAGCCTTCAGCAAGAAGGACAGATTATAAGCTGGGCTATTCCTGAAATGCAGTCGGGAGATACGCTTAGCTGTGCCTTCCAGGTATTAATAGAAGCAGAGGAGGCTTCCAGCTTGGTTTTTGAAGATGACTTTGAGGAGAATCTCAACCCTTGGGCTACTAATTCTCAAGTAGGGCAAGATGCCTGGACTAGAATAGTATCTGATAGTCTGGGAGGAACCACCTTCTGGTTTGCTGAGAATGCCCCTAGAGAAAATGATCAAAGCCTGGAGGGACCAGGAATAGTACTGGGGAATACACCTCAGCTAATCTTCCAGCATGCCTTCCTCACGGAAGCCGGATGGGACGGTGGTGTAGTAGAGTTACAAATAGCCGGCCAGGATCAGTGGCGGGATTTAGGAGAATTCATGGTACAGAATGGGTATAACTCTGGCCTAGGTACTAATAACCCTGCGGGTAGTAGAGCCGCTTTCAGTGGAGATAGTGACGGCTTAATCGTAACCAAAGTAGACCTCAGTGCCTATGCCAATCAAACGGTGCAGATCCGTTTCAGAATGCTCTCTGATAACAATACGAATGAAGTCGGTTGGTATGTAGGAGAATTAGAAATTATAGAAAGAATCAGCGTCATCAGGCGTACAGGGGTAATAGCTTCTGAAGGGGATGAAGCGGGTGGAGATGTAGAAACAGAAATCCGAGGTACGCTAGCTACCTCAGTGGCCCCCCTAAGCCTTACTGGAAAAATCAACCTATTCCCTAATCCCGGTTCCACCCAACTTACGGTTAACTGGGAAGAGTTGCCGGATAATGAGGCTAGTCTTAGGCTACTAGACTTAAGGGGTAAAACGGTCCTCCAGCCAGGAACTGTCCTGGGCAAAAGAGCTGAAATCAATACAGAAGATCTACCAGAAGGGGTATACCTACTTGAGTGGGATAACGGAACCTCAAGAGCGACCTTTAAGTGGATCAAAAACTGATAGCCAGCTAAAGAAATAGTCCATTCTACATGAGCCATTCCAATATAAGGAGTGGCTCATCCTCTTTAGAAAGGGGCTATTCCCGGTTTCAGTAAACACAGTTCAGTAGGCACCCAAATTCTCATATTCAAGACATCTCGATTATTCGTGCCCCCCTTGTTAAAATGGAGGTCCCTTTTTATTGAATTTGCTCCATTTCCTTCAAAATCTTCAAACATATCGTATCTTGAAGTAATTACATACATATGCTGCTTCATGATACTCCCTCAGAAGCGCTCATTCAATTTTGCTGGAAAATTCTCCGAAAAGAACTCCGGCTACTTACCACTCAAATCGGAAAACCTGTTCAAGTTATTCACCCTGGAACCTGGAATACTAACCAAGGGCCAGACTTTCTGAATGCGCATATCCAAATGGAAGGTATCCACTTCCATGGGCATATAGAATTACATATAGACGGAGAGGACTGGTACAGACATAAGCACCACCTGGACCCCCACTATAATAATACCATCCTCCATATAGTCTGGAAACATACTAACAGACCGGTCATCAGAGAAGATGGCACGGCTATTCCAGAATGTGAGATTAATGCGTTAGTTCCTTCCCTCCTCCTAAGAAAAGTAGACGAGCTTAGGCTGGCTAATGCCCCTATTCCCTGTGCCTCTATGGTTCCCTATGTATCAGGTTTTTATAAAGAATTAGCGTTGACCTCTATGAGTATAGAGAGAATCAGAAGGAAGGCTAAGCTATTGGAGGAGAGGCTATCAGCCACTACTGCCAACTGGGGGCAGGTACTATGGGAAGAATTAGCCATGCGTATGGGTGGAACCGTGAATGGTGAGGCGTTCAGGGAGGTAGCTCAGCGAGTCCCCCTTTCCATTTGGAGGCACTATCAACACAACCACCTCCAATTAGAAGCCCTATTTTTAGGGGCTAGTGGCATGCTCCCACTTTCCGCAAAGGAGGCGTATGTGAACCAATTATTAGAAGCCTGGGCCTATCTTCAGCATAAGCACCGCATAGACCCCATCCCTAGAGTAGCTATTAAGCTGATGCGAATGAGACCTGCCTCCTTTCCTACTATCCGTTTTTCGCAGCTAGCCTCCTTATTATTAGCTTATCCTTCTCTCACGGAATTATTCATATCAGAATCTTGGCCATTCTTCCTTAGGAGAAAGATCTCTGCCAGTATCTACTGGGATACTCACTACACCTTTGGTACAATTACTAAGCCTAAGAAAAAAAACCTAGGGAAGGCCCAGAAACACAGCCTACTCATCAATACCCTTATTCCGCTGGGTTACCTATTTACGGCTTCCCATAAAAACACGGATTTACATAGCTGGATAGAAGATGGACTTACCACCATTCCGCCTGAACATAATAGGATTACCAAGCTCATGCAGACCTTATCTTTTCCTAATGATCATGCTCTACATTCTCAAGGATTAATAGAGCTTTACAAGCAGTACTGTATAGAAAAGAAATGCCTAAGCTGTAGCATAGGGTACCAAATTCTTTCCCCTTTCAAGCAAACTAGGTAATTAGCTTCTTACCTATTAGTTTCGCAATAAATATTGTTATAGATGGATAATAAAGTCCCTATCATTATTATAGGCACAGGGAACTCAGGCAAAGTAGCCCTGGAAATAGCCAACTCATTAGAAGTGCTAGTATACAGCTTTCTCACTTCCAGAGAAGAGGAGGTAAATGGTGAGATTAATGACATCCCCATTTTTAATACCCTAGGAAGTCAGGATAGTGCCGCCTTATTAGCCGATGAGAATGTTAAACTGGTCATAGCAGAACAAGAAATAGCTGATAGAAAAGCAGCTGTGGGAGCTATCCTGGATGCTACTGCTGAGACGGTTACTATTTCCCACGCCTCGGCCATCATTTCTGCTCACGCTACCCTGGGAAAAGGGAATCTCATCAGTCCTTCTGTGGTCATTCACCCTAATGTCTTAATAGGAAGTTATAACCAGTTGGAGACGGCTGCTAGCCTGGAGCCAGGGGTACAGGTAGGAGAATTTTGTACCATACAAGCAGGAGCCAGAATAGGAGCAGAGACCATATTAGGAGATGAAGTCTTCATAGGAGCAGGTGCTATTCTTAGGAAGGGCATCACCATAGGTAAAGGAGCTATTATAGGGGCAGGTTCAATAGTTATGGCTGATGTAGGAGAGGAGAAGACAGTTTTCGGAAACCCTGCAAAAGAGATTTAAGGTAAAGGGGATAAACAGAAGGAGCGAAGAAGTCCTTCCGGAGCTCCCTCGCCTCCCTAACAATGTTTCATCATGGTCTAAAGCACCTTGACTTTATCTGAACCGAAAACCATTTTTATTTGTGTATATATTCCTTTATGGATTGAAATTGAGAAAGGTTACCAGTTCTTTTGATTTTAGCCTAAGATGAGATCACACTTGTTAATCATCAGCTGATTATCTTTCGAAAAGACTATCTTGTAAATAGGTTATCTTGGAAGGGTATAGGTAAAAGGGCCGTCCCTCACGCCCCTAATGGTGAGCGGCTTATAGAGATGTGTTGGCAGGACCATGCATTTTTACTTGCTTTCTTTCCTTTGGGAAAAAGTAAGTCTCGATGAGAGGGAGGAAGCAACCGTAAATAGGATGGGCTTAACCATAGCTTATGGTAATTTCACCATTTTGGGATTCCCGCCCTAATAGCTAAAGGATGAAAAGCATGAAAATTCCCTTGCTACAGGCAGCCGTACACGCAGGATTCCCTTCTCCGGCGGAAGAACACATAGAGAAGCATATAGACCTGAATGAACACCTCATCCAGAATCCTCCTGCTACCTTCTTTGTGAGGGTGAAAGGGCATTCTATGACTGATGCAGGCATTAAAGATGGAGATACGCTTATCATTGATAGGTCTCTTAAAGCGGAAGAAGGAAAGGTAGTACTCGCCAGTATGGGAGGGGGATTTACCGTCAAAAAAGTGATCAAAAAAGTAGATGGTATGTACCTTGAATCTCAGTCTACCCAAGGTCCAGCCGTCAGTATACGCCTATCCGAAGAAGTAGAAATATGGGGAGTAGTCACCTACAGCATCCATAAAATGTGAGTATGGAACCCAAAGTATTTGCCCTTGTAGACTGTAATAATTTCTATGCCTCTTGTGAACGCTTATTCCGTCCTGATCTTAGGAGTAGACCCATAGTCGTGCTCTCCAATAATGATGGCTGTGTAGTAGCTCGCTCATCAGAAGCTAAAGCTGCCGGCATCCCTATGGCTAAGCCTATCTTTAAGCTCAGAGACCAAATTCAGGCTCATCAGGTGCAGGTATTCTCCTCTAATTATACCTTGTATGGAGACCTTTCTAATAGGGTCATGAATGTGCTGGAAACCTTCAGTCCCTTAGTAGAGCCTTATTCCATTGATGAAGCATTCATAGACCTGAGTGGAATAGATACGAAAGACTACGATTCTTTAGGTAAAAAAATTCAGGAAAGAATATACCAGTGGACAGGTATCCCCATTTCCATAGGAATAGCTACTTCTAAAACCTTAGCCAAGATTGCAGCTAACCTATCAAAAAAGTCTAAAAAACTGGATGGCGTATTTAGTTTAGTGGATTCTCCTTACTTGGAAAGAGCCCTGAAAGCTACCCCCATAGAAGACGTATGGGGCATAGGCCCAGGGTATGCAGAAAGACTTAAAGCCTATCAACTAGAGACCGCCTGGGATCTACATCAAGCAGATATTCATTGGGTAAGGAAAAAACTCACCGTTATAGGTCAACGTACGGCCTTAGAACTTCATGGTGAATCTTGCATTCCTATAGACAGCATTCCCTCCCTACGGAAAAGTGTGATCACCTCACGCTCCTTTGGGAAACCCGTAACGGCACTTAGTGATCTGCAGGAAGCAGTTACCTTTTACACCAGCAGGTGTGCAGAAAAACTCAGGAAATCTAATACTTTAGCTAAGCTGTTAACGGTCTATGCCAGATCAGGACAGTATGAAGACAGGTATAAAAGTGGTAAAGATAGTTTTTCACTTACCCTGCCAGAAGCTACCAATGTTACCCCTCACTTAGTGAGTTATGCTATGAAGGCCCTGGAAAAAATTTTTGAGCCGGGAAAACGCTATAAAAAAGCTGGGGTCATTCTCACGGACTTGGTCTCTTCAGAAAGCATTCAACTATCCGTTTTTGATGAGGCACCCACCCAATCAGATCAGCGACTCATGCACCTCCTGGATGACCTAAATGAAAAAATGGGAAAAGGAAAAGTATTCATAGCTAAGGAGGGCGTGGATAAAGGCTGGAGAATGAAATCTGAAATGCGTTCTCCTAATTACACTACCAACTGGCAGCAAATTCCGGAAATAGAAATTTAAGCCAGACGTAATTAGATTCGCTTCCTTGAATACTTTTACCTTCAAGGCTACACATAGCCAGAAATACTTACTTCCTTTACCGCCTGTCAAGAAGAGGTGTTTGGAAATCTTCAAAAGGAAATTTTCCAAAAATACATAGCAGCTTAAAGCTACTGTACTTATAGACTATTTCTTTTATGTGTAGCTATCTCTTTTTCTGACATTTTCATTCGTCCGTAAAATAATCCACATAAGCAAATTCCGATTCCTATAATTATCTGCCTCATTAGCAGGAATATAAACCCCCTGCTATGAGAAAAATAGTAACTCTGTTTTCAAGCGTACTTTTCTTCCTCTCGTCCTCCCTTTTTGCCTCAGATATCCCTCAAGGAGAAGTCTTTTTTCTTGAGAATAAAGGTCAGCTGGCCGAGGAAATACTATTCCAGGCAGAAATCTCAGGTCAACAAATCCGGGTGCTAGAAGACGGAATTAGCTTTGCTAAGATCAAGGAGATGGAGAATGAAGCGGTGGGCACTCGGGAAGAAACCTATCAAGAAATCCCTGGCTTTCAGGGAGAAGAGCACTTTATGTATCAGGCATTAGTCTGGACCACCAGGTTTAGAAATGCACGACTTGACAGTGAACCAAGAGGGGGCAACTCCTTGCCTGGAAACTATCATTACCTCAAAGGGAATGATCCCACCCAATGGCATATAGATGCGCGTAGATATACGGATATTATGTTTGAAGATGTCTATACCGGCATTGATGTGAGATACTACAGTTCAGATACCTACCAACTGAAGTATGATGTCATTCTTCATCCGGGAGCCAGCATGGAAGACATTGAAATCACATTGGCAGGAATTAAACAGCTCTCCATATCAGATAATGGGAACCTAATAGTAGAGACAGCATGGGGGAGTTTTGAAGAATCCATTCCCTACAGCTATCAGTCTGTGGGAGATAAGCAGGTAAGCAGGAATGTGCAGTTCACCCTAATAGACTCCCTAACTTTTGGGTTTAGGCTGGCAGGAAATTATGATCCCAATGCTACCCTAATCATAGATCCCCTCACCCTGGAGTGGGGAACTTTTTTCCACAGCGGCACTTCAGATGATTACCTTATAGCGGTAGCCAGAGACAGCGAGAATAATTTCTTAGCTACAGGATATACCAAGGCGCTAAGCTTTCCCACCACAGCAGGGATTTACCAGGAGTACTTTGCAGGAAGCCTGGATGCGTATGTGCTTAAGATGAACCCAGATGCTACTGAGGTTATTTTCGCTACCTACTTGGGGGGTACAGACTGGGAACTAGCCTATGGGCTCTCCATGAATTCATTAGATGAACCATATATTACCGGCTTCACTCGCTCAGAAAACTATCCCGTTAGTGCTACTGCCTGGCAAACTACGCATGGAGGAGGATTCATTGATGGATTCGTGACCCGACTAAGTGCTGATGGAAAGTCTACTGTATTTTCCAGCTACCTGGGAGGGAGTGACAGAGATTATATCTATGACATGGAGGTGGATGAGGAGGGCAACCCCTTCTTTACTGGCATCACCCATTCTGAGGACTTTCCACTCAGTTCTTCCCCTTTCCAGTCTGAACTGAATGGAGAAGCTGATGCCTTTGTAGTGAAGGGGTCAGCAGATGGAACTTCCTTGATATTTTCTACTTTTTTAGGAGGAGAAAAGGTAGAAATAGGTCAGGACTTGGTATTGAATCAGGCAGGAGAGGTTTTCATAGGAGGGAATACCTCTTCCCACAGCTTCCCCGTCAGCTCTTCTGCACTCCAACCTACCCTTAGCATCACAGAGGGTGGCACAGAAGAGGATGGATTTCTGGTGAAACTATCCCCTGACGGGAGTGCGCTCATGTTGGGCACCTTTCTGGGGGGAACTCAGTTAGATGGTATTTTTTCGGTAGCCCTGGATGCGGGTGGAAATATTCTGGTGAGTGGAAGCACCTTCTCTTCAGATTATCCCACTACTGAGCTAGCTTATCAGCAAAATCTGGCAGGCAGTGGCCTCGGAAACGGAGACGTTTTTATCGCCAAATTATCTTCGGATGTCCAAAACGTAATCTTTAGCACCCTACTGGGTGGAGAAGATCTGGAATTTGTGAAATCTATACGTGTGGATGAAAATGATCAAATCCTGGTATTAGGGGCTACCCGCTCCCCTAATTTCCCGGTGTACAACTCTCTTGCACAGCACCAACACATGTATGATATATTTATTTCTCTCTTATCTGAAAATGGAAGTGAATTGGTATCTGGTATGTTGTTAGGAGGAGAATACAATGATTACCCACGTTCGCCTGGTTCCCTATACGTAAGGGATAATACTATCACCTTGGGCCTAACTACACATAGTGGAGACATCCCTATGCCGGGAGACACCTACCAGAATGATAAAATCAATGGAAATAGTGATGCCCCCATTATCTACCAACTTACTACTGATGACATTCTTGCCCCCTTTGAGCATGATATTTCAGGTGAATGGTATAGAGACCAACAAGCAGTAGGAATTACTTTCTCTAGTGAGGCTATAAAAGAAGGAAATCACCTCATCCTGCAAAAGCAGATAGAACCGAATAAATGGGAAGATATAGAAACGTCTTTAGAACAACTTTCTCCCAATGTTTACCTGCTTTGGGACCATTCCTTAGCCTCGATAATGCCTCAACCTTTCACTTATAGGGTGAAGCTGGTAGAAGCACAGGCTACCTATTTTTCATCATTAGTAGAAGTGCAGAGCCAGTTATTAGAGGAGGCTTATGTGAGTGTGTATCCTAATCCTGCCAGTGGGCAAGTACAGATAGCCTATTCTCCGCATTTCCTGGGTAGCAGACTAGAAGTATATGATGAACAGGGTAAGAGAATTACAAATTGGGAGCTTTCAGGGCAGGAGACCTTGATAAGTCAAAGCCTAGCAGATTTATCTGCGGGAATTTATTCCCTGATCATACGTCAAAGCAATGGACAGCCTATCATAAACCGACTGGTCGTGAAATGATACTATCTATCCGTAACTCTGTACATGAACTTAAGTCCACTCCAGTCCTGGTCTACCGCCACTACTTTAGCGTCTACGAGGCCACCTTCCAGGATATATTCTCGGATAAAATCTCTATGTAGATCAGTGCGGATAGAACTACTCTTCTTGGGCCAGCTCACCCAAAGCATGCCTGTCTTCTTCAAGGCAGCCTTACAGGCGGGAAACTGGTTCTCTAATTCTTCCTCCGAAAGAATAAAAAGATGAATGAAGTCTACCTCCTCTGAGCTTGGTTCCTCCACCCATAGTATGTCCTCGGGAAGGCCCATCAGTAAATCGAAATAGTGATCAGGAACGTTTACCAGCCAAACTCTGTATCCAGCTTTAATTCCCAGTTTTTGTGTCAGGGTGCGCCTCATGCCTGAGCGGCTACTGGCGTTACCTCCTCTTCTGCCTCATCTGCAACATGATCTGCCTCATCTTTTTCTATCCGAAGATTATCTATGATGAAGGTCTGTCTATCAGGCGTATTCTTCCCCATATAATAGGTCAGTAGAGTTTTGATAGCTGTATCACTCTGTAGCATGACAGGCTGTAGACGCATATCATCCCCTATAAACTGCCC
>JBCCLI010000205.1:0-11305 GCA_039026975.1 Bacteroidota bacterium
CCTATCATGCCGAATTTCTTCCAGACAGTCACCACCATTTTCCTGAAAGAGTAATTGGTAGGTTTTTTATCTCGCTTCCATTTAGTGTAGATCCAGTTTCTGATCTGTGTCCCAAAATAGGCTAAGAGCCACACCCCAACAGCGGCTCCTAAAGTAGCTGTTAATAGCGTTTCCCACACAGTGAACTTAGCTGCTAGTGCCATCAAGACAGCTACCAAAAACTTCACACTTCCTACAAGAATGACAGATAAGTAAAGAAGAATTTTTTCAGTGCTGATCGCCAACACTGACAGAACCCATATTAGCATACTCAGTATACGTGAAAGAAATAAAACTGATAACTCACAACAGCAAGAAAATTCCTTTTATCAATGACTATTTACAAAGGTAAGCAATTACAGACCCATTCATAGATGAATCAGAGAGGGTGAAATATCCTTCTACTTATTGGAGAAAAATATAGGATAAAGAGGGCTATTTGGGGCCGAAAGCGAGATCTCCTGCGTCTCCTAATCCTGGTACTATGTAAGCTTTTGCCGTTAACTCTTTATCTACTGCTCCCACAAAGATACGGGCCTTTGGCATGTTGCGATGTACATATGCCAGACCTTCCTCACTTGCTAATACTCCAGCCACAAATATTTGCTCAGGCTGCCCTAGCTGTTCTATGACAGACCGGTAGCTTAAGACCATACTTTTTCCCGTAGCAATCATAGGATCAAGTAACATAAGCGTTCGACCTTCTAATTCGGGAGCAGCCAGGTATTCTATTTTCACGACAAACTCATTCCCACTGGTATGATGTCTATAAGCAGAGATAAAGCCATTGTCTGCTTTATCATATAGTTGGAGAAATCCATTATGCAGCGGTAGACCCGCCCTGAGAATAGAAAGAATGACAGGTTGATTCTCTGGAAGGCGCATATCTAACCTTCCTAGGGGAGTAGTAACTGTTTGGGAAGAATAGCTTAACTCTTTACTGATTTCATATCCCAGGAGAAATCCTATCCGTTCCAGGTTAGCCCGGAAGCGCATACGATCTGCTTGAATGCTTTCTTCTCTCAGCTCAAAGAGGAGTTGGTTTAGGTAGGAGTCCGTTGTTCCGAGAATACTTATTGTTTCAGCCATCGTAGAATTAAAGGTAAGCTATTTTTTCGAATCTGTAGATAGGGTACCGGGTAGGCCCCAAACTTCCTAAAGAAGGTTTCTATACCTGCTATCATAGACCCTTCAAAGTCTATAAGCTTAGCTCCTTTCTGCATACCTGTTTGTATACCCCTCCACATAAGTAATGACATAGCCCCAGAAGAAGCTGTACTTCCATCATACACCCCTGCCAGATAGACCAGTTTTCCTTCAAAAAGGCTGAAAAGAGCAGCTGCCAGCACTTTTTCATCTGGGCCTTCTGCCAAGAGTATAAATCCCTTGCCAGATTCACGTAAGAAAGACCCTATTCGTGCTAACACTGCCATAGAGGCGGGGTTCCCACCACTAATATCATGTCCTAAGGAGAGCTGAGCTTGGGTTAAGGAGGAGAAATCAGACATATTGGCGGTCTGCCTAACGCTGACCCCATTCTTTTCCGCTTTATTAACCTGCCGCCTTAGAGGAGCAGAAAAGCCTTCCCATACCTGCCCAAAGGTTTCATTTTCCCTCTCTACCTCATATCCTTCCAAAGTAAGCTGATAAGTATAGCGTGTGTGTAGGGTATATCCCCCCCAGTGAAAGGGCAAGGGGTAATCAAAATGTGGAGAAAACTGCTGAATGAACAAGTCTATCTTTGGAAGCTTCTTAAGGATAGCAAGAACAGCTTTTCTTTTCTTACTTAAAGATGAATAGGTGGACTGGTCTAGCTCCGGATGGAAGCAGATGCCCCAGTATTGAGAATATGGCTGCTGTAGGAAAGCAGTAAAACCAACCTTCTTACTGAGTTTGATGGGCATGAGGGCCACCCATTGATCATTCTCAGTTAGGATGAGGGCCTCCCATCCAGTAGTTACAGCGGATAAATATCCATGGAGTAGATACACTCCTCCCTGCCTGGAAGACGCAATAAAAGCATCCCAGTCTTCATGAGATATTTCAGTTGCAGGGTATATGGTAGCCTTAAGACCCATCTATGAAATCTGATTGACTTTTTTTACCCATGCTAATATAGGATCCTTCCATCCTTTCCATTCTCCAGCATCACTAAGGGCTTCATTATGAAAAAGGATACATAGTTCTCCTCCAAACCTGCGGGTAAGCGTATATATTCTGTCCATTTCTCTTATGGCCTTAGTTTGGGATAGGCGCATATACTGTTGTAAACTCACATCCATGATCTGAGTAGGTTGAATCCGCAGGGTTGTCTGCTGGTTATTCTCCAAATCAAACCAATAAAAACTTCTCATCATTCCCATGGGAAAACCGGTCATATGATATAAACAGGCAGAATAATCCGTTTGAATCCCTGAGCCTATATATGACCGGTAAGTCTCTGGATAGCTTACCTTTAAGTAGTGTTGCCTCCCTACACTAACTGGGCCCACCCATTTTTCCAGCTTTTCTTTCTCTAAGGCTAATTGTGCTTCATCTTTAGAAGTGGTGTAAGAAGGATGAATCCCAACTAAGGCCCCCTTAGCCATAATAGTCAAGACTAACTGTTTCAATTGTGGGGATCTCCAGGTGTAACGGGTATCATGCGGAGATTTCCTGGCTAAAAGAATGAAGAATATACTCTCCTTAGCTGGAAAGTGCTCTTCTATCTCCTTGTATACTTCATGCGGATCCTTGGCCGTTAGCCAAGCCTCTATTCTCTCCCTTACTTGGGCTAGGTTAACGTTAAGTAAGTCCTTTACAAAACCCCCCAGCTGCACATACAAAGGCTTGTACTTATACTTCCAGGGATTATCCAGGTCAAAGGTCCAGATAACCCTATATTCCTTTTGCTCTCGGGTTAAATCAGGAAAGTGCTTACGTAAGAATTCCCATAGCTTCTCAGCATACAGCTCACAGAGAGGGTGTGCAAACCATTTCTCTTTTCCAGAAGGATAGACTGATTGGTCATAGCGTCCATGTGGGTCTATATGAGAAGCTACATACTTTTCATAGTCAGAAGCTAAGTAAAAGATAGCTGAAAAGGGATCAAAGCCCAGTGCCTCTCCCGTTACAGGGAATAAGAAAGGAATTCCTTCTTCATTCCGTAGCGCTGCCCATTCATCTCTAACATACATTTCGTGAAGTAGCCCTACATTAGGAATATTACATGCCAGGGGGTTTTCTTCTTCATAGCGGTAATCTATTACTTGAGAATTTGCTGGGATAGACTCCTCAGTATCTATGACCGCTATGCTAAGTCCAAGGATTTCCCCGAATACCAACTCCATGGTATAGCGTAGACGAGGACTCATACTTGAAACCAGAATATTTAGCATAATTAGCCTAAATTACAGCTATCCTGCTATTCAGACTACTTTGGCATACAAAAAACACATGTATCATACCATTCTTTCCGTCAGCGGATGGGGTTACCTCCTCTGGGAAACGCTTCTCCGCTTAAGATTTATGCGGAAAGACTGGAGGCGACTGGTTCTGCAAATGGACCATGTGGGCGTAAGCTCTATTCCGGTCGTATTATTAGTGGGACTTTTCGCGGGGGCTATTATAGCATGGCAGGGCGCCTACCAGGTAAGAGGGCTAGTTTCATACACCATCCTGGGTGGGCAGGTAAGCCGGGTGATTATGATGGAAATGGGGCCTGTGCTTACCGCCATGGTCATCAGCGGAAGGATAGGAGCCTCCATGGCGGCAGAGATAGGTAGTATGAAGATATCAGAACAAATAGATGCACTTAAGACCATGTCTATAGATCCTATTAGGTACTTGGTACTCCCTCGTTTTTTAGGGCTTAGCCTTATGATGCCCGTTCTATGTGTTTTTGCCCTCTGTTCTGCCATGTTAGGTTCCTGGTTAGTTTCTAACTATTTTCTTGATATTACAATCCAAGTATTTTTCGGTTCTGTCAGAAGTTATTTCCATGTAAGCGATCTGAGTGGAGGACTTATTAAGTCCATTATCTTCGGGATGATTATAGCTCTGACAGGCTGCTATAGAGGCCTACAAGCGGAAAAAGGGGCCAGTGGGGTAGGAAAAGCTACCATAGATGCTTTCGTGATTTCAGCGGTTTTAGTCCTGTTTGCTGACTTTCTCCTTTGGGTGATTTTATTCAACAATTAAGATGAAAGATTGGGATGTTAAGTGATTTTTTCTATGTTTGCTGATAAACGGTAAAGCCCTTGCTTTAAATATTCCATCTTTTAAAAAGAGAGCGGCTCTTATGGTACCCAAACAATATAGGCGACTTTTCGCTACTACTCTTTTCCTAGTGCTGCTGGTCAACTCCTCTCTATTAGGTCAAGATAAAAAAGTCGAGAAATTAATAAGAAAAGCTAATCTGAATTTCCAGAGTGAGAAGTTTGTAGCTGCAGAAGAAATGTATCGTGGTGTGTTGGAATCCCAACCCAGCAACTATACTGCTACTTATAGACTAGGACTCATTAATGACTATCTAGATGATTATACAGAAGCTCTTCGGTGGTATAGAAGAGCATCAGAGATAGATCCCGATAGAAATGATACGGTCTACCTTCAAATAGGCCTATCCTACAAAAAGCTTAATAATTACAGACTGGCTAAGGAGTCTCTTCTTGAATTCCAAAGAAGACATGAGACCCAAGATGAGTATTATAAAAGAGCTCAACTTGAAATAGAAGGTTGTGATTTGGCAGAAGCATCAGCCAGGAAGAGGCCCAGATTTCTCCTTAATCCAGTTCCTTTCAATTCAGAAGCTATAGATGCTTACCCGGCTATATTAGACCAAAGACAAGAAGATGTTTTCCTGGTCTTTACCTCCCACAGAAAAATTAAGGGCAGAGCTAATAAAGCATATCAGGGGCTAGGGCAGCCTGCTCGTTCTGACTTGTTCACTTCTGTCATGGAAAATGACAGCACATATGGCCCTGTTTCTAATCTTGGGAAACCTGTCAATACTAAAAAGAATGATGGTACAGCCACCTTTTCTGCTGATGGCCTATCCATGTATTACACCATCTGTAATAACAAGAACAATAAAGAGGGCTGTAGCATTTATGAATCTCGCTATGACCCTGTGAAGAAAGCTTGGTCTAAGCCCACTCCAATTCCTGGCATTTCAGGGACTAAAGAAGTAGTCATTAACACACGTGGAAAAACCAAAAGGCTACCCACTGATGATAGACAACCTAGTATTTCCAGAGATGGGAGAACCTTATATTTTGCCTCTGATAGACCGGGTGGTTTAGGAGGGTTTGATATTTGGTATTCCAGAAGAGTAGGCCTAGGCTGGTCAGCCCCTATCAATGCTGGCACTGTTGTGAATACTGCTTTTGATGAATATTCTCCATTCATTAACAGAGATGGAGATAAGTTATATTTCTCTTCTGATGGACATGGAGGATATGGAGGATTTGATGTATACGTCTCTGAAGGAACTGTGGGAGAATGGTCTGCACCTGAGAATATAAAGTCTCCCGTTAACTCTAGCTATGATGATATCAGTAGTATCTGGATGGATGAGGATTCTTTGGTAATTTTCAGCTCTAACCGTCCAGGAGGGGTAGGAAGCTATGATATTTACTGGGCAAGAAGGCAATACTATGCCCCAGGCTCTTTTGATATTACTGTCCAGGGACTAGTGAGAGATAAAAGGACGCTTCAGCCTATTCCTTTTGCTACTGCTATTCTGTATCAGTATCAGCCCACAGGGGCTATTATAGCGGTAGATACCTTTGAAACAGATCAGACTGCCCGTTATAATTTTGAGCTGATAGAGGATCAGAATTATAAAATTCTGGGAAATGCGCCAGAATACTTAGCTAATGAAGTAGAAGTCTCCACCGTGGGAATAGAAGATGATACAGAAATAGAAAGAAACATAGACATAGAACTGGAACCCATTGTTATTGGACTACCTATTGTCCTACAAAATATTTACTATGACTTTGATGAGTTCTACTTAAGGCCTGATGCCCTCTTAGAGTTAAATAACTTACTCAAAGTGCTCAGGCAAAATTCAAATATTACCATTCAGTTAGGATCACACACAGACAGCAATGGAGGTATCCAGTATAATGAGGTGCTATCAGATAATCGTGCCAGGGCTGCCGTCAAGTACTTAGTAGATAATGGCATAGATCCTCAGCGTGTATACTGGTACGGATATGGAGAATCTCAGCCTATCATTTATCCCGAATTAACGGATGAAGATGAACAGGCAAATAGAAGAACTGAATTTAGGATTCTCTCCATAGAATTTGCTGAACAATAGAAGAGTTTATATTCAACCCGCATCAACTCAACCTACTATGAAGGCACCTTATCAGGTGCCTTTTTCATTTACGTCAAGCTATAATGGTTAGCAAGAACTACTGGGATAAGGTGTTAACTTCTACTTGCAATTAGCCCTTCTAACAAAAAGCTACAGCCTTCCCACTATAATCCACTTTACCCCTTAAAACTCCTAGAGAAACAGTCCACCTGCCAAGGGTCTATGAGTTCCTAGGCTATTTCAAGTATAGCAGATTCCAGGGTAAGTCCAGGGCCAAAACCAGCCAATAGGATTAACTTATTTTGATTCCAGTCGAAGACCTCATTCCATAAATGCTCAAGGACAAACAGAATGGTAGGGGAAGACATATTTCCATATTCTGCCAGTACCTCATAAGAGGATTCTAACTTCTCTTTATCTATTTCAAGTACCTTTTCACAAGCCTCTAGTATTTTTTTCCCACCAGGGTGTATACCCCAATAATCTATGTGGCCTCTGTCTACGTTAATATTCTCAAGTAACCTATCAAATAGCGGCCGCATGCCTCCTTCTACGAGTTGGGGAATATAGGAAGAGAGCCTCATCAGAAATCCGTCCTGAGAAATATCCCATGTCATATCTCCTTTCCCTGCGGGTAAGGTTTCCACCTGAAAGCCTTTCATCCTTAACTTTTGAACGGGGTAGGAAGCAGAAGCCTGCTCTCCTGCTACAAGAATGGCTGCGGCACCATCCGCAAATAGGGCATTAGCCAGCATATTATCAGGGTCAATCTTGGACTGAAAGTGAAGTGAGCAGAGTTCCACACAAACAATTAATACTTTAGCGGAAGGATCTGCCTGGGTAACGGCATGCGCTATTTTCATAGCATGAAAGGCAGCATAACAGCCTATGAAATTTACAGCAAAACGCACCACATCTTTGCGTAATCCCAGCTTTTCAGCCAAGGCTATTTCCAGGCCGGGGGCACTCATTCCCGTACAGCTAACTGTAATGATATGGGTAATAGCGTTTTTCTGTGATCCATCTTCCATAGGGGAAGTAGCCAAACAGTTCTGGATAGCAGAAAGGGCTAGTGGAAGGGCTTTTTCCCGGTAGATGTCCATTCTCTGAGAGACATCTGGTATGCTGAGAGATTCGTTTGAAAAAAGCAGTGGGCTTGTACCATTATTCTTGTAATCAGGGAGGACAGAGTAGCGGCTTTTTATCCTCGTCAGTCTGTATAGTGCTTTCATCTTCCTTGCCTCCTGTGTGCCCTCCAGGCGCATTTTATGAATTAATGAATCCGCTATTTCTTCTTGACTATACTGAAATTCAGGTACAGACGTGCCAAGTGCAATTACATAACTCATGTATCTACTTCTTTTCAAAAAATCTTCACTCCCTTTATGAATATAAGACATTTCCAAACATCAGACTATTTCCCTTTCCCTTATGCTGGAATGAATTCAATTCCCTATTTTCATTCGATGGAACAGGAACAGGTACATGTATGGCAAAAATGGAAAGATGCATTCATCCTTTTGAGAATTCCATTCTCTATATATTTAATGCCTATTTTCTGGTTTTCCCTAAGTGAGTCTCATCCTTTTCACGTATCAGATGCGCTCAAAGTATTCCTCATCATTCATCTTTTTCTGTATCCTGCCAGTAATGGCTATAACTCCTATTTTGATAGAGATGAAGAAAGTATAGGTGGACTTAGTAAACCACCAAAAGTTTCTACTAAGCTATTTTACCTCGTCTCTCTTTGGGATATACTCACCCTAACTCTATCCCTTACCATTTCCTTTCCTTTTTTCTTCATGATATTAGGATACAAGCTCATTTCTAAAGCATATAGCTATCCTCCTATCAGACTGAAGAAATTTCCCCTTTTAAGCACCCTTAGTGTAACGGCGTTTCAGGGTGCATTCACTTTCCTTATGGTACAAGTGGGCCTCTATAAATCTTGGAACCTCATATGGGAATCTGTTAATATGCAGTTTGCCCTCATAAGTACCTTATTTCTACTGGGTAGTTATCCCCTCACCCAGGTGTACCAGCACAAGGAAGATGGGCAGAGAGGAGACAGAACCCTCAGTCTTTCTCTGGGGATCAGAGGCACCTTTATTTTCTCTGGTATTTTTTTGACCCTTTCCACGGCCTATATGCTTGGACTTTTTGCCATGGAAGCTAACTACTGGAAAATTATTAGCTTCCTTGTCCTCAGTGTCCCCATAAGCTTCTTTTTCCTATCTTGGGCTAGAAAGGTATGGAAGAATACTGCTTTTGCAGATCATCTACATGCCATGAGAATGAACCAGATTTCCTCTTTATGCTTCAGCAGCATTTTCATTCTCATTATTTTGATAGAGTGGCAAACTACCACTAGCTGGTGGTAAGCGTCCTCCTAAGCAATGCCTATGACATTATCTTTATTCCAGAAGAGATTTACCCTTTTTTACGTTCTCATAGGCTTGGTAGACTTGATGGCTATTCTACTACAGGATACTCTTCCGTACCTGAGATTCTTTACTAAGCCCCTCATTACACTTTCCTTGCTAGTCATTTATCTCCTCTCCCTCTGGAAGTATCAGCGGAAAGCCCAAATTGCTATGTTTGTGGCTATTATAGGGTCTCTTCTGGGAGATGTATTCCTTTTATTTGAAGGACCTACAGCATTTATGCTTGGCTTAGGGTCATTTCTGGTCGCACATCTGGGCTACATATTTATTTTCATTAGAGACCAACAGCTAACTACTCCTGAGAAAAAACCCTTACTTCAGAGGCATCCCTGGCTTTTCATTCCATTCCTACTTTATGGCGCTATGCTTTTGTATTTCCTATGGCCAGGACTAGCCGGCATGAAAGTTCCTGTAATTATTTACGCGTTTACGATCACTGCCATGGGGGTAACAGCCCTAAACCGTTGGCGGTATGTTCCTTCCATGAGTTTTGGGTGGGTGATGACCGGAGCATTATTATTTATCATTTCTGATAGCTTCATAGCCATCAGTAAATTCTTTTTACCCTTTCCTCTCTCAGGATTCTGGATCATGCTGACATATCTAGTGGCTCAATACAGCCTCATTATGGGTATTATTATCCAGTATAGAGACTGGACTATGAGTCAGCAAAAAGAGGTAGCCGCTACCTGACTTATAATCTGGTAAAGCGGGTAATTAATTGTTCATGCTGAGGGAAACTTGCGATAAGCGCTGCTCTATCAGCCAGCTCAAAGTCTTCAAAAGAGAAGCCCGGCGCTACGGTACACCCCACTAACCCGTACTTCTTTTCCAGAATCTCAGCCGCAAACCAGTGGTTGTGAGGGATGAGCCCTTGGAAGTATTGGCCTTTTTCTAAGTTCTCGCCTACATCTATGTGAGTATAACGCCCCTCTGAGCTGATTAGGTGAATCCTAATAGCTGATCCATAATAGAAATGCCATATTTCATCAGACTTCAGCCTGTGGAAAGAAGAGAAATTCTCCTCCGTCAATAAGAAGTAAATACTGGTAGAAAAGACTCTACTCCCATTATACCTCCCTGGCAGTCCTTGAACATATTCTTCTGAAGACTTATACACCTGCTTATAGTAGCCCCCTTCAGGATGTGGTTTTAAGGCTAATCTACTAATCCAGTAAGCTGCTTTTTTCATGAAAAATGATGGTTTTGTGATAAAGATACTGATTAGCCTAGCTGATACGCTGGTTCTGTGGAGAAAAAGCTTGTAGTTTTACAGCTCAACGTAATTGAGAGGAGTATGCCTGCTTCGAAAAAGGGATTCTATAAATATGATTTACATGACCGGGTACTTTCAGCCTTACCTTCTCTAGGATATAAAAAGCCTACAGAGGTCCAGGAGAAAGTTCTCACCTTATTTCTACAAGGGTATAACCTAATAGTAGAAGCACCCACCGGTACGGGAAAGACAGCAGCTTATGGCCTCCCTTTAATCAGTAAGCTGGATCTATTAAAGAAAAAGACCCAAGCCCTTATCCTGGTCCCTTCCCGGGAGCTCGCCTTCCAGGTGTCCGCTGCCTTGAGCTCTTTTTTTGAAGGAGAGGTATTAAAAGTAGAGATGCTGGTGGGAGGAGTACCCGTCCAACAAAGTTTTCAAACCATCAAAAAAGAACCACATATCTTAGTTGCTGTGCCGGGTAGGCTAAGAGATGTCATGGCACACTATCAGTGGGACTATCTATGGAGGGATATTAAATTTCTCATTATAGATGAAGGGGATAAGCTCTTGGAAACAGCTTTCCAGCGGGATTTTGATTTACTGAGAATGCACATAAGATCCACTGCCCAATACGGCTTTTTCTCTGCTACTATTTCCCATGACAGTGAAGCCTTAATCAGGGAAAGGATCTCACCCATCAAGACCATTCGGCTGAGTCCCAAACAAATGCTGCGGAATATCAGCTTTTACCTTACTATGGTGGAGAAAGGGAAACGAGAGCCCTATCTATCTTCCCTTCTATCTATCAAAGAAATCCCTCAGGCCCTAATATTTTGTGGAAAAAGAGAAGAAATTTATGCAGTTACCGGCTACCTGAGAAACCAGGGGTTGAAGGCTGAATCGTACTTTGGATCATTAGACCAAATAGAACGAAAAAATATACTTAGCCGCTTCCAGCAAGGACATATAGACTATTTAGTCGCCTCTGATCTAGCTGCCAGAGGATTAGATATAGCAGACCTTCCTGCTGTCATAAATCTTTCCATTCCAGAGGAGTTTGATTACTACTTGCACAGAGTAGGGAGAACAGGAAGAGCGGGGAAATCTGGAGAAGTTTATAATCTGGTATCCAGTGAACAGGAACAATACTTTTTGCTCAATCATCATAGCCTAATCAGCATCAGGCCTACTGTATTGGAAATTTCTGTTAGCGCTGAGCCTACCCTTTCTGATACCCAGCATAAGTGGATGAAGTACCACTTCTCCCGTGGGAAAAAGGACAAAATCAGGAAAGGAGAC
>JBCCLI010000206.1:0-11300 GCA_039026975.1 Bacteroidota bacterium
ACCCATTTTGGAGGAGGAGGAAGGAGAGACCTTTTTGATCTGCCTAAAGAATTAGAAGATCATATGCTGGGAAACTACTTCCTGAGAGGAGATAGAAGTATCCAACTTGCCAAGACCCATCTGGGAACACAGGGAGATGGGAACCATTTCTTGTACGTAGGAAGGTCTGAGCGTACCGGAGAAACCATTATGGTGACCCACCATGGAAGTAGAGGATTTGGGGCTAACCTGTACAAGCATGGAATGAAGGTGGCGGAAGCTTTCAGACAGCAAATGTCTCCAAAGACTTCCAAGGCAAATGCATGGATTCCTTACGCGGAAGAAAAAGGGAAGCATTACTGGGAAGCCTTGCAGATCGTAAGAGAATGGACCAAGCTGAACCATACCGTCCTGCACCAAACTACCTGTAACGCCCTGGGGAAAGATCCAACTGAGCGTTTCTGGAATGAGCATAATTTTGTGTTTAAGGATGGAAACACTTTTTACCATGCAAAGGGAGCTACTCCACTGGATGATAAGTTCGTGCCGGACTCTAAGGAAGGTTTGAGGCTGGTGCCGTTGAACATGGCCGAGCCGGTGCTGATAGTGAGAGGCGAAACTACTTCCACCAACCTGGGTTTTGCACCACATGGTGCTGGAAGGAATGTGAGCAGAAGACAGCATAAGCGTAAGAAGGCAGGTATCTCTGAAGCGCAGATCTTCGCGGAAGAAACCAAAGGGCTGGATGTGAGATTTTTCTCTGGAGAAATTGACATCTCAGAGCTTCCTTCTGCCTATAAAGATGCTAATATGGTACAGGCCCAGATGAAGGAATTTGGTCTCGGAGAGGTGGTAGATAGGGTACTTCCATACGGATGCATCATGGCGGGGGACTGGCAGAAACACGCTGCATGGAGGAGAAAGATGCGTAAGAAGAAAATGATGAGATAAGCTCCTTTGAAAGGGAAGGGAACGAACTCATTCTATTCCCTTTTTAATTATATCAGGGGTTAATTTCTGCTTTAACGGTATCAATTAAGTTTCTAACTGGATCAAGTATTGGCAATACATCTTCACTTGTGAAATAAAAAAAATCACCATAATCTCCTTTCTGACGCCAATCAAATTAGTCTGCATATGTCTTCGCAAATGTATACTCCAGTTTTTGCGACGTAATGAAATGTAGAAAAAACTGGGTCTTTACCCCGCTATGAGTTTTGGTAGGAATTTATAAATGTACTAATAAGGCAGATACTGCATAATAAGCAGCGTAATAAAGACGATTGACAGCAGAATTCCATTTTTCATTCTCTACGAGTAGTTCTACTACTTGAAAAACTTCTTCAGCTTTTTCTAATCTGTAGGCTACATATTGAGATCGGTCTTCTGGCCTCATAGGAGAATACCGTCAGTACTAACATTCTCATAAAGAGGGGTAACCGAGTGCTTACTAGTCCATTCATCTTTAGCATATACAAAAGTGGAGATTGCTATTCCAAAAGATATTTCTAATTCTAACATTTTATGCCTGAACCTTTGTTCTACCCGAATATCAGATGGATATGGAAGCAAAATTAGAACATCCCAGTCAGACTCAGGTTGAGTATCTCCTCTAGCCTGAGAACCGAACAAAATTACCTCAGCCTTAGGTTCTAGGCTTTTGATGTTCTGTTTAATGTTCTTTTTTATTTCTTCCATACTGAAAAATACACTGATTTTCCTTCATATTCAACGAGGAAGTACGTGAATAAGTTAAGGTCTACTGTCGACACATATCTATTCCCTATATTTGTGTATGGGCAGGATACCGACGCACATAGTAGATCAGATTTACAACGTCATGGACATAGTGGAGGTGGTATCGGATTACATGCCCCTTAAAAAGCGTGGTGCCAACTACTGGGCCCTCTCCCCATTTTCTAATGAGAAAACCCCCTCCTTCGCAGTAAACCCTGTCAAAGGCATATTCAAAGATTTCAGTTCCCAAAAAGGGGGTAATGCCATCACCTTTCTCATGGAGATGGAAGGCTATGAGTATGTAGAAGCGTTAAAGCATCTGGCCAAGCGGTATAACATAGAAATAGAGGAAGAAGAGGATAATCCGGAAGCCAAGATTCAGCGAGATAAGCGAGAGAGCCTTTTCATTGTGAATGAGTTTGCTGCCCGCTGGTTTCAGGAACAGCTTACCCAAACAGAAGTCGGTAAGAATATTGGTCTCAGCTACTTCAAGGAGAGGGGCCTACTCCAGTCTACCATAGATACGTTTCAGCTTGGCTATGCGCCAGATAGCTGGGACAGCTTTGTGAAAGCAGCTGAAGAAAAGCAGTATAATGAAGAGTACCTCACAGAGCTGGGATTATGTAGTCGCTCTCAAAAGACAGATAAGCTTCTGGACCGCTTTAGGGACAGGGTGATGTTTCCCATTTCTAACCAGATGGGGAAAATAGTAGGCTTTGGTGGCCGCATCATGGGCGACCGTAAGGATGTGGGGAAGTATATCAACTCTCCTGAATCTCCCATTTATCACAAAAGCCAAATTCTCTATGGTCTGCACCTAGCCAAAAAAGCTATACGGGAAAAGGATCTCTGCATTCTCACGGAAGGATATATGGATGTCATTCTCCTACATCAGAATGGCATTCAGCATACCGTAGCTTCCAGTGGGACCGCCCTCACCCCAGAACAGATCAGGCTCATTAGGAGGTACACCCAAAACGTACTCATCATCTTTGATGGAGATAAAGCGGGGATCAAGGCCGCCATGCGGGGAATAGACCTGATCTTGAAAGAACGTATGTCTGTTAAGGTGCTTCTCTTACCAGATGGGCATGACCCTGACTCCTATGTGTTGGAACATGGGCCTACTGCTTTTCTGGAATATGCAGAAAATGAAGCCTTTAGCTTTATTGATTTTAAGATTAAGGTTCTCCTTGGAGATAAGTCTTTTTCAGATCCACAGGTCCAGACTGAGATAGTCAATGAACTGGCTAAGACCTTGGCTAATCTGGGAGATCCCGTCCAAAGGCAGCTGTACGTGAAAAACGTAGCAGAACGCTTCAAGATTTCAGAAGCGCTCATGAATCATGCTGTTCATGAGGCCGGGAAAGAGCTGACTAAGCTTAACCAGCGAGAGCGCAGAAGGGAGGAAGCCAGAAAGCAGCTGGAAGATCCCGGAGCGGTAAAGGAGATGAAGTCTTTTGAGAAGTTGGAGCTGGCTTCTCAGGAGAAAGAACTTCTGCGGATTTTAGTGAATTATCATGACCAGTCTTTTGGAGAGGGAGAGGGAGCCATACTGAAAACGAGTACGGGTGAGGAAGTAGGTGGAAATGAAGAGGCTGAACGTATTCCTATGGTAGACTTTTTCAAGGTAGAGCTTCAGGGATTGGCATTTGAGAATCAAGTATTTGAACAGCTGAAGAACGAAATTTTTGACCTCTATACTCGCAGTGAGAAGCTGAATATCCATCACTACCTCAATCATCCTGATAAAGCCATAGGTAGGCTAGTGTCTGATCTTCTCTCGGATACGTATGAGATGAGTCCTAACTGGAAGAAGTATGATGCCCTGGTAAGTGACATGGATGCTAACCTGGAACGCACAGTTAAGGATGCCATGTATCATTATAAATACCGCAAAATTGATCGACTCATTACAGAGAATAGAATGCGTTTGCAGAAGGCTGAAGAAGAAAAAAGCGAGGAAATGGATCTCCTGCTGGAAACCTACATGCATCTGGTAGGGATGAAAAGGGCCATAGGACAGCGTATAGGGACAGAAGGTGCTGTTAGAGGAGACGATGCCGTCCTGTAGCAAGAGAGGTTACTACGAGAAATAGGGTATTTTACCCCATGTACCTTACATCTATACTACTTAGGCATATAAATTGCCTATCTTTAGTAAAAGCTCTTGTCATGAAAACATGTCGTTTTGTTGTCCTACTGCTTCTATGCTTTGTAGCATGCCAACCTGATGACCAACCTACACCCGATAATAATACCCAAGCACCCTCTGAAGGAAGTCTTACCACCTCTGAACTAAACAGTTTTCAAGCCACTATGCTGGATGCCGTCAATAAATTGAGGGCAGATGGCTGTGCGTGTGGAAATACGTATTATGAACCGGTTCCTGCCTTGCGCTGGAATAGCCTACTAGAAGAGGCAGCCGCCAGACATACTAATGATATGGCAACTAATGACCACTTCAGCCATACAGGTACTGACGGAAGTAAACTAGGAGATAGGGTGAGAGAAACCGGATATACGTTTGCTACTGCTGGAGAAAACATAGCCTGGGGATACAATAGTATTTCCCGAGTAGTCCAGGGGTGGAAAGAAAGTGAAGGGCACTGCCGTAATATGATGAATCCTAATATCACAGAATTAGGGGCGTCAGAAGCTGATAATTACTGGACACAGGTATTAGCTAAGCCATTCTAAGGGAAAGGTTTTGTATAAATTTATTTCCTGCTTAGTGGCACTTCTACTCAGTGCAGGCCTGAGCGGAAGTGGTGGCAAGCTCTCTAAAAAATGATCGCTTATTCTCCTGTGAGAATAAGCGATCAGGTTGTGATTTCTAAAGCTGAAGAATACCCTACACGCTCACGTAGGAGTTCAGCATAATAGGCATAATCAGCATGAGAATATTTTCTCCCTCTTCCTGGAGATTGGGGAAGATGATCCCCGCTCTGTTAGGCTCAGAAAGCTCCACGGTAACTTCTTCTGTTTCTACATTAGAAATGACATCAATTAACAGAGAGGCATTAAATCCTATCTCTATATCTTGACCTTCATAGGTGCATTTTAGGGTCTCTTTAGCTTCATTAGCAAAGTCAGGATCCTCAGCAGAAATGGTCAGATCACTTCCTTTAATGGTAAATCGCACCTGATGGGTAGAACGATTAGCAAAGATATTTACCCTTCTGAGCGTTCCCAGTAAGTCTTGCCTGGAGATGAATAACTTATTCGGGTTATCCACCGGAATTACATTCTCATAGTCAGGGTATTTCTGGTCTATTAGGCGGCAGACCAGGAGTAAATCATCTGAACGAAAGAAAGCGTTATTCTCATTGTAGTGAATGGTAATGTCTTTATTAGCGTTAGGGTCCAGAGAGCCTTTCAGCAGATTTAGCGCCTTCTGGGGGACAATGAAGCTGGTAGGATTATCTACGGTAACATCTACTCTTCTGTAGCGGACCAGTCTATGGGCATCAGTAGCTACAAAGGTGGCCCCATGCTCTCCCAGGTCAAAATAGATTCCATTCAGGGCAGCTTTATCTTCATCTGTAGAAGCCGCAAATAGCGTTTTCCCTACGGCCTTTAGCATGGCATGTTGAGGGATATTTATAGCGTCTGTATCCATAGGCTGAGGAATGGAAGGAAAGTCATCCCCATTTTCCCCAGAGATTTTATACTTCCCATTTTCAGAACTGATTTCCACCCCAAAGTTTTCTTCATCTATGATAAAGGTGATGGGCTGTTCTGGAAGTGCTTTGAGAATATCCTGTAGAATACGTGCTGGAATAGCCACTTTAATAGCTTCTCCACGAGACTCTATGGTAAGCTTTGTCTGCATGGAAGTTTCTAGGTTAGTAGTAGAAACTGTCAAGGCATTCTGGTCTATTTCAAACAGAAAATTCTCTATAATAGGTAGGACTGAGCGCGAAGGGATAGCGCCAGCGATTCTGCTTAGCTGCCTGGATAGGGCAGCAGAGGAAACAATGAAGTTCATAGTCTCAACCTTAATATACTCTCTTTAAAAAAGGAATGCTTCGGAATGAAGCCAATTCTTGATAATATAAAGGTACACATCTTTACCCAAAAAGGAAGGACTTAGCAGGGGAAAAGATTGGTAGGAAGGAAAGAAATCTGCTTTTACAACAGCTCCTCCTTTTTCACCAAATATTTGTCAAAGACAAAACGCTGAATACTCATCAATTCTTGGTCGTATTGGATACATCCCAGATAGGTATTGGGATCATCCTCTTGTTCATATAAGTACACACAGGTGGATGGTGGAGATGATATGTCTTGATCAGGCTGGCTGGGGGTATTAAAAATCATGCATAAGCTGATATCAGCGTCAAACCTTTCTGCTCTCTCCATGATCTCTGGATAGCTTCTCCTTACAAAGGCCTCTGCATAGACCTTACCCTGAAACTGTGATAGGTATTCAGCTATTTTCTGTGGGTCACCTTTTCCCGTACTAAGTACCCAGTTACCATCTTGCTGACCTAAGATTACATCCTGTAAGGAATCTTTTTTGTAGGTAACGTTGATAAGTTGGAGCTCTTCCTCTTTTGCCGAAAAGAGTAATTTCTCTCGCCAAAAATCCATGTCCATCGTGAAGCGTGAATTCAAGTACCCATTAAATCCGGGTATCCCCACTATAAAAGGCCTACTACTCTCTCCCAGCATCATGAGGGTCCCTTGGGCATCTTTTCCTTCTCTTCCTATGAGAATCTCCTTTACTTTTTTTCTCCCCTCATACACTTCCAGCCGTAGGTGCTGCTGCGCTAATAATTTTTTTCCGGCCGCTAGCCCTTTTTCTATGAGAACTTCTTGTACATGTAATTGAGAAAGGGTGCTTAGTAAGCTATTGATGTTTGCTTGAAAGGCCGGGTAGCGCTCATTTAGCAGCCAGCCAGTTTCTGTACGAGAGAATTGTAGTTCCTCCTGCACATCTCCCTGTAGGAAGCGAGTCAGAACCATCCGGTCTATAGCTGCGGTATCACTCACTGCAAAGGCTATGTCTCTATCATTTAGAGAACTCCCAGACTGCTGGTACACATACATAGCGTATAGGCTAGCTGCTATGAGGAGTAATATGCCCAGGATAAAATTTCTATTCTCAAGAAGATTCATGTTTTACTGCCAGTTTTGCCAGCTTTTGGCGTAATAGTTTAACAGTACCTGATCATCCAGGCGGTTTACTTCTGTGGGAACTTCTTCCGTATCCCCATCAAATACAAATAAAGCTGAAAGCAGCTCCTCCCTCAAGTACCGGTAGGAAGTGGGTTCAGAGAACAGCTTAGTCTTCAGCTTCTGGGAAAGCTCTGCGGTAGAAACGTATACTGAATCTTGTGTAGGCATTTTAGGGCTGAGCTTTTTGGCCATATGAAATCCCCATGGCCCAAAGGAAGGCACCTCTAGTTGCATAGATACTGCCGTAGGGAAAGCGGTCTGTAGGCTATGGTAAATACACCAGAAAGCTTTAGGGGCAAAGTAAGGAGAACTCGCCTGGGTAATAAATACGCCCCCTGCATCCAGTTTCTGCCACACCAACTGGTAAAATTCTCTCGTATACATCCTTCCTATACTACTATCATGTGGGTCAGGCAAGTCCGCTATGATGAGGTCGTAGGTCTCCTGACTTTCTTCCACAAATTTAAAGGCATCCTGGTGGATAGTGTGTATATAGGAGAGATTCATAGCACCTTGGTTGATTTCCTTTAGTAAGGGGTGCTCCTCAGCCAGTTCTGTGATTTTGGGATCTATATCTACCAGGGTAATTTTTTCTATGTCAGGGTAGTCCATGAGTTCTCTGGCTACCAGCCCATCTCCTCCTCCAAGTATGAGAATATTTCTAGGCTTTGTGGCCCAGGCAAGGGGGATATGGACCAGTGGTTCATGATAGCGGTACTCATCCCTAGAGGAGAATTGTAGGTTTCCGTCCAGGAATAACCGGAGGTCCTGATTGAACTTTGTGAGAACGATCCGCTGATACTGACTTTGGTGGGTGTATACTACCTCATTCCTGTAGAGAAACTGCTCGAAGAAGCTTACTAGTTTGAAAGAGTAAGCTAGGCTTCCTATGAGAATGAACATGCTAATCCCGCAAACGGCCAATAATTTTTTATAGTCCGTTAATCTAGACCGGAAGGTCCAGGTATTCATAATGGCTACCATGATGTTGAGGATGCCTATGAGGAAGGCTGTTTTCATGGTTCCCAGAAAGGGTAAAAAGACCAGCGGAAACAACAGGGATGCGATCAAGGCCCCTATATAATCAAAGCTCAGCACATAGGCTAGGGCATCTTTCAGGGACTCGTGCTCCCGTACTATACGTGTGAGGAGCGGAATCTCCATGCCTATAATGCTCCCCAGTATACCGATCAGTCCAAAGGCGACTCCATAGTAGTATTCAGTAAAGGAGAAGGCAGAATACAGGAGGAGGGTAGCCATCCCACCCAATACGCCCAGCACTATCTCCAAGCTGATAAACCATTTCAGCAGGTTTTTCTGGATGTATTTAGACAGGAAAGATCCCACGCCCATAAAGGAGAGGAAAAAGCCTATGACTAGTGAGAAGTGTAGAATGCTACTGCCCTGAAAATAACTGGTCAGGGTACTGATGAGAAGTTCATAGAGGATGCCGCATACAGCTATGATAAATACAGAACACAATAAGAGGGCAATATGGCTACGGGTCATATTAGGAGAGAGTTCCTTTGTTGATTTAAAGTTCTTGATTGTCGCTGTGTTCTACATCTAAATGGCAATAAAAGTTTTCCAGTGTTACCTCCCTTTGCGTTCCATGTCAGCCCTGTACCCTACCTTTTTCATTGGCAAACAATAGAGAAAAATGCTCTGTCCCTCCAGTACGTACCCCTTTTTCCCTAAAACCTGTGGAGGAATGGCCAGCCCATTTTTTTACTGAATCTCATTAGTCTCGTTTTTTGTGGAGGGAGTTTTTACATAAAATATCGCTTTCTCATTTTCCTGAGCTGCCGAAGCCTCCCCCTCTGATGCCTCTTGCCAGGTAGTAGCTTCTAAATGTACGCTTCAAGCAGTCTCCTTGGCTGTTTCGGTAGTCATCAGGACAATTTTGCTGAATTTCTTGGCGGGTAGTAGGGTCATCTAGTCCTTTTACCCCCCACCCCTGAGCGGAGGCCACATACATGAGAATCCCTCCTCCCAGAAAAATCATGATAACTACCGTCCTAAAGTATGCTTTCATTACTGTCCGTTAATTCTTGCTACAAAGAAAACCATAAAAGCCACTACAAATCCTGCTAGATAATAGCCATAAATCCATATGCCTTTAGTTACTTCCAGGCTGAAGGTAGTGGTAAACGTTTGAGGGCTATCTAAAAAGATCCTGAAGTAATAGGTTCCCGCTTTATCCACTTTGACGGTTTTACTCTCTGTTAACTCACTCTCTGTCCACCTACCGTCAGAGTCCACACCGGTTTCATAATAGAACTCGTCCGCTATGGTATTTATGGCTTGCTGGTTTTTATCCAGCACATACATAAAGGCTGTTGTGTAAGCGCCGTTTGGAAGACCGGAACAGCTCAGTTTAATCTTATAGAGCCCCTTATCCGGGAAATTGATAGCAGGAGAGGTAAAAGCCTCTTCCTGGCTGTTGGCTATGTGCTCAACATTAATATTCTCACTGTATACGCTTTCTCCAGAATACATCAATGCAAATAAGAATAACAGTAAGGAAGCCAGTGCAGTCCAGCCTGCTACAGAGGCTACATAGCGCCACTTCTTCATTCTGATGAGAATAGCTTCTACAGTGGGATTCTCTTTAAACGCTTCTGCGACTTTCTTTTTGGATATTCTATGCTCTTTAAAAAACTCTATCTCTTTAATACCTCTACTTTTCTTGTCTATTCTCCACTCAGCAGAGTATACAGTCCCCCTCCCGAAGGATGCGAATTTGATTTCATCCCCTAGGTTGATTTTATAATTAGATTCTCCCTCAAAGTAGACAAGATTAGCCTTACCATATTCTCTCACAATGGCCTTACGCTGGTTATTGAAGAACTTCATCCGCAGATTTTTAGGGAGTAGCATAGGTTGCTGAGGGATGATCTCTTCTGATACATCAAAGCCTTCTCTATCTTCTACCAGGTAGAAATAGGTTTTATCCTCTGCCATAAGCAGCCACTCATCATAGTACCAGATTTCATCAGAGTATCCACTTCCATCTTCATCTGACCAATATTCTTTGTAGTCCATCTTCCAGCGAGAGCGAGAAATGATTTGGTACCTCTTCCCCTCCATGATGCCCTTCATGCCCAGCCTTAGAAAGGAGTAGGGTTTGTGTTTTTTGGGTGGATTAAGGGTACGGAGAATTTGGAAGGTTTCTGAGTTAGCATCCAGTTCTGAACCACAGTAAGGGCAAGCTAAATACTTAGCCCTTGGGTTAGTAAGGGTAAGCGCATTCCCACAGCTTGTACAGTTAAACTGTTTGACGGAAGCTAATGCCTGCTGAGATTGGATGTTAGCACTCATAAATGGAAATATACGCTAGAATTAAGTGAGAACCCTAAACAGCATAGAACTCTTCTATCTTGAAAGGCTGTCCTACATACAGGATCTGCTCATCTGGTAGAATTTCTATACTCACCACAAGGCCTTTTAGAATTCCCTCCACAAAGTCTGCCGGCTCACCTGGAATAATTCTGAATGGAAGTTCTCCTTCTCCTCCATTAACCTGGGCTTTACTTTTAGAGGTGATAAACACCTTCTCTGATGTTCCAAGTCCTACATCTTGCCATTCTCCTACGTTAATGGATTTAAGGTTCAGCTTTTGGGAAACTTTCATCTTTTCTTTGAAGAGGGTAAAGCTTCCATCATCTTCTTGTATCCAGGCTTCCGACCCATCTTCCAGGAATTGTATGTACCATTCATCCCAGAAGCCATCTTCATAGTCTATCCGTAGTTTCCCTAGCACGAGAAAGGCCTTCCCCTTCCACTTGCTCTGCATACCTATCTTCAAGGTGGACCCATAGTCAATTAGGAGGCGCTTATCTCCAGCTGACTGTAAGGTGTCCGCATTAAGATGACTGGTCTGGCCGCAGTAACTACAGACTAAGGTACGAGAGCCTGGACGTTTCTGGTCTACTTGAGAACCGCAGGAAGGGCATTCAAAGGTGCGATGGAACATAATACCTATTTATCACGGTAAGAATATACACAGATTTTAGGAACCTACTGCCTTATATAATAGGACAACGGTATGTGTAACCATGCTTTCTTCATTTCCTACGGCGTCTGTTTTTTCATGGGTAGTGGCCTTAATGGAGATATTTTCTTCTGACGTCTGTAGAATTTCCGCTATGACTTTCTGCATAGCTGGGATATGTGGATTAATTTTAGGACGTTCTGCTACTATGGTGCAGTCCATATTTCCGAGCAGGTATCCTCTTTCCTGTACTTTTTTATAGGTTTCTTTTAAAAAAAACTTACTGTCCATTCCTTTCCACTTTTCATCAGAGGGAGGAAAATGAAAGCCGATGTCTCTCAAATTGAGTGCTCCTAACATGGCATCACATAACGCATGTAATACCAGGTCAGCATCAGAGTGGCCC